>CALDGV010000691.1 GCA_937941745.1 uncultured Prosthecobacter sp.
TGTCAGGCTGCCAGCCCTTTTCAGTGATGGCCTTGTCTTTCAGCAGGGAAGACCCCTGACTGTCTGGGGATGGGCGGCTCCAGACGAGGATGTGAGCGTGCGGTTTGCCGGACAGACTCAGGTCACCAGGGCTGATTTGGACGGCCGATGGAGGGTGACCCTTGATCCAGTGGCCGCCAATGCCCAGCCACAGGACCTGCACGTGAACGGCAAAAATTCCATCGTCGTCAAAAACTTGCTCGTTGGTGAGGTGTGGGTCTGCTCCGGACAGTCCAACATGGGCTTCACGGTCAGCCGTGTGGCCAATGCAGAGCAGGAGATGAAGGCTGCGAATTTTCCCCAGATCCGCATGTTCAATGTGGAGCGTGCCACTTCATTGACACCTCTTGATGATGTGAAAGGAAGCTGGAAGGAGGCAAATCCGCAGAATGTGGGCAGCTTCTCTGCAGCGGGTTACTTTTTTGGCCGCCACCTTCATCAGGTGTTGAAGGTGCCTGTGGGGTTGATCAACACTTCCTGGGGAGGAACTCGAATTGAGGCTTGGACTAGCAGGGAGTCTCTTGAGGAGCGTCCCTGTGCCGCTCAGATGCTCAGTGACTGGGATGGTGTCCGTTCAAGCTGGGACGCGGCAGCAGAAAATGCCCGATATGAATCGGCCAGAGTTGAATGGCAGGCACAGGTGAAGAAGATCAAGGTGGAGAATGCCAAGCTGCCTCAGGAAAAACAGGTCAAGCTTCCCGCGGCTCCGAAGCCTCCGGAAGATCCGGCGAAGACACCTCACCATCCGGCGGTGCTTTTCAATGCCATGCTTGCTCCACTCATCCCTTTTAGCATCCAGGGAGCCATCTGGTATCAAGGGGAGTCGAACCAAAAGCGTGCCTTTCAGTATCAGGAACTGCTGCCAAACCTGATCAATGACTGGCGCACTCGTTGGAACCACGACTTCAGCTTCTACATTGTCCAGCTTGCCAGCTATGGAAACCGCCTTCCGGTTGCGCAGGAGCCTGGAGTCTCGGATACTTGGGCCGAGTTGCAGGAGGCGCAGCTTCTGACCGCCGTCACTCTTCCGAAGACGGGGCTTGTCGTGGCAAATGACATTGGTGAGGAGAAAGACATCCATCCCAAAAACAAGCAGGAGGTGGGCCGGCGCCTCGCCCTCTGGGCTTTGGCAAAGGATTATGGACGCTCCACCACGGTCTTCAGCGGGCCGCTTTTCAAAAACTCCATCGTCGAAGGGGGCAAGGTGCGGGTGCAGTTTGACCATGTTGGAGGAGGTCTGAAGACTCGCGATGGCGGTGAGCTGAAACACTTTCAGATCGCTGGGGCGGATCGGAAATGGTTCTGGGCACAGGCGAAGATTGAGGGCAATGAGGTCGTCGTCTCGAGCCCCCAGGTGCCTCAGCCTGTGGGGGTGCGCTACGCCTGGGCGGCCTGGCCCCAGGGGGCAAATCTCATCAATGCCGAAGGGTTGCCCGCGAGCTGCTTCCGCACCGATGAGTTCATCCCGAGCACCTTGGGGGTGGTTTCGCCCTTTCAGGAGGTCATGAAAGCTGAGTCCAGGTGAGCCTGGGGCCTCCCGCCTGGGGTTTGAAGCGTAGCCTCAGCGCATGCGAAATTTGATTCTTGTTCTTGGCGACCAGCTTGACCGGCAGTCCGCCGCTTTTGATGGTTTCGATCCACTCCAAGACAAGGCTTGGATGGCGGAGGTGGCACAGGAGTCCACCAAGGTCTGGGTGCATCAGGCCCGCATGGTCACCTTCCTTGCAGCCATGAGGCATTTTGCGGCGGATTTGTCTGCCGAAGGCATCATGGTGGACTATCGCCGTCTCGATGACCCAGGAAACGAAGGCAGCTTCGTTGCTGAATTGGAAGCGGCAGTACTCCGTTGGAAGCCGCAAAAGCTGGTCATGGTGGAGGCCGGGGAATGGCAGGTTCGGGAAGATTTCCGGCAGACGGCCCTAAAGCTCGGAGTGGAGCTCGATGAGAGGCCAGACCGGCATTTTCTCGCCAGTCATGACGATTTTGCTGCGCATGTGAAGGGGCGCAAAGTCTTCAGAATGGAGTTCTTTTATCGCGAGATGAGGGTCCGACACGGGATTTTGTTGGAGAATGGCAGGCCCTGTGGGGGTGAGTGGAACTTCGACAGTGAAAACCGAAAAAGTTTTGGAAGGGATGGGCCACCGTTGAAGCCTGCCCCCCGTCAGTTTCCTCCGGATGCAATGACCCGTGAGGTGATCCAGCTCGTGCAGGAGCGTTTTCAGGATCACCCGGGATGCCTGGAGGAGTTTGACTGGCCGGTGACAGCAGCCGCTGCACGGCTGGCGCTTGATGACTTTATTGAGAACCGTCTGCCGGAGTTTGGCGACTACCAGGACGCGATGTGGACCGATGAACCCTGGCTCTATCACAGCCGCCTGAGTGCTGTGATGAACCTCAAGCTGCTGAACCCGAGGGATGTTCTCAACGCAGCAGAGACAGCCTGGAGGAAGGGAAAAGTGCCTTTGGCAGCTGCGGAGGGATTCATTCGCCAGATCCTTGGCTGGCGGGAATACGTGAGAGGCATCTACTGGCATTTCATGCCTGGCTACGTCCGCATGAACGAGCTTGAGTGTCAGCAGCCGCTGCCTGCATTTTACTGGACGGGGGAGACGGAGATGAACTGCCTGCGGCAGGCGATCGGTCAAACCTTGCGACTGGGCTATGCGCATCACATTCAGCGCCTGATGGTTACCGGGCTTTTCAGCCTATTGCTCGGCGTGAGACCCCAGGAGGTGCATGAATGGTATCTGGCGGTCTATGTGGACGCAGTGGAGTGGGTGGAACTGCCCAACACGCTCGGAATGTCCCAGCACGGAGACGGCGGCCTGATGGCCAGCAAGCCGTACATAGCTTCCGGGAAATACATCCAGCGCATGAGCAATTACTGCTCCGGCTGTCGTTACGACCCAGCCAAGGCAACTGGTCCCGGAGCCTGCCCTTTCACCACGCTTTACTGGGATTTCCTGATGCGTCATGAACTTCGCCTGAGGCGCAATCAACGCATGAGCATGCAGATCAAGAACCTTTCCCGCCTGACGACGGCTGACAAGGAGGCCATTCAGGTGGAGGCGGAGGCCCTGCGAAAATCCCTGCTCTACTGAGGCTCGCGATCCGTCAGGCGCGATGCTTCTTCAGATGGCTGAAACCGACGAGCCGACGTGATTCCTCATCCCAGAGCCGCAGATTGATGCACTTCAG
>CALDGV010000692.1 GCA_937941745.1 uncultured Prosthecobacter sp.
AACAAACTTCCAAGTGTTTTTGCCCATTGTTTAGCGTTACTCTTTCAACACGAGCGCCTAAGTGACAGATTATACCGCGCTGAGAATAAGCCTGTTGAATCACTTCACTGCACTCTGGATCCAGCCCGCTCAAGAATCGCTCTCCACGTTGCACGATCGTTACTTTTTTACCTATTGCCTCCAGGTAATGAGCCATCTCCAAGGCGATAGCGCCTCCTCCCAAAACCGCGAAACTTTCAGGTAACGCATCTGCATCCAAAATATCGTCACTCGTCCAGTAGCCGACCTCACTCAGACCTTCGATGTCAGGAATGTTCGCCACAGATCCAGTAGCGATGCAAAAGAACTTAGATGTAACGAATAGAGTGTTTCCGTTTTCATTCAAAGTTACCTCAACTGTCTGAGCGTCTGTGAAGCGTGAGGTTCCCCGGATCAGCGTGAACCGTCCATCTTCGAGCTGGCCCGTGCGATAGGCTGCGAAATCTGCAATGAGTGCCCTCTTTCGATCACGAATCGCCCGCACATCCACCCCCAAGGCTTGCACGTTCAGGCCAAACTCTGCCGCCCTGCGTGCACTCGCATAACGATCCGCTGACTCGATCAAAGTTTTGCTTGGCATGCATCCCCTCAAAATGCACAGGCCGCCCAGTTCCGCCGCGCCATCAATGACAGCCACGCGGAGTCCCTCCGCATGAGCCGTTCTGGCGGCGGCGTATCCAGCGCTGCCACCGCCAATCACCACAAAGTCAAAAGAAGCGTTGTCCATGCTTCAAGCCGGAAGCCGGAATGCGGATGGATGCAAGGTCGAAGAGGGGAAAGGAGCCCTGGAGACATTTCCTCCGTTCGGAACCCCTCGGAATCGCCAGGAACTTGAGACAGGTGGAGGCTCTGGGGCTTAATTTGAATGCAGGTTTGGACAGCAGTCAGTACCGGATTGATAATTTCCATACATTCCGGATAAACCAGCATGAATCTCGTTGCCCCTCCTTCTGAGACCCGCATTGCACTCAGCCACGATTACACGCCCAAGCCGCTTTTGAGCCCTACTGAGGCGAGGTTCTACAGCTGCCTGCGACAGATCTCCGAGCATCGCTGCCTGATCCAAGTCAAACCCCGGCTGGCGGATGTGTTTCAACACGCCAAGGGCGATGTGTCTGGATTCAACAAAATCAGCCAGAAGCACGTGGATTTCCTGATCTGTCGAAATGACGACTGGATGCCCATGCTGGGCATCGAATTGGACGATGACAGCCATGAGCGCAAGGAACGCCGCCAGCGCGACATGTTTGTGAACGCCTTGTTTGCTGCCACGGGCATCCCCCTCCTGCGAATCCATGTCCGGGAAGTGGAACAGGTGGAAAAGCTGGTCGAAACCCTCACCCGGGGATGGATGCAGCGTTGGTCTGCCCTGACGGAGCGCCAGGCACGCTAACGGAGTGGCCTCGCGGCGCTGACTTCGAGAAGAAGCCACTAGGTCTGCCTGGCAGCAGTCGCTGAAAGCAGCTCCGACGAATGCTACGGACGGCTGCGCGAGCCTCCTGAGCGGAGTCTTCTAAAAAAAATCAGCCTCAATCCGCAGATTGAGGCTGACTGAAAAAGGAATGCTCCCGACTCTCGATATGGCTGGCTCAGGCTTTCATGCCTTCCTGGCGGAGGAAGTTCTCCACCCAGGTGATGTCATAGTTGCCGTTGTGAAAGTCGCTCGTCGTCAGGATCTTGCTCTGGAGCGGAATCGTGGTCTTGATGCCCTCGACCGTGAATTCACCCAGGGCACGGCGCATGCGGCGCATGGCGATGTCCCGTGTGGCACCGGTGACGATGAGCTTGGCGATCATCGAATCGTAGTAAGGCGGCACTTCGTAGCCGGAGTACACGTGGGTGTCCACGCGGACGCCGCGGCCTCCGGAGGTGTACCACAGATTGATCTTGCCCGGGCTGGGGGCGAAGTTGCGGGCAGGGTCCTCGGCGTTGATGCGGCACTCGATGCTGTGACCGCGCGCCGTGGCGTTCAGCACGTGCTCGCTCAGCGGCAGGCCGGCGGCGATGCGGATCTGCTCCTTGATGAGGTCGCAGCCATACACTTCCTCGGTGATCGGATGCTCCACCTGGATGCGGGTGTTCATCTCCATGAAGTAAAAGTCCTTCCGGTTGTTATCGACGAGGTATTCGATGGTGCCGCAGTTCTCGTAGCCGATCTGCTTGCACAGCTTCACCGTGGCCTCGCCCATCTTCTGGCGCAGTTCCTCGCTGATCTTCGGGCTCGGGCACTCCTCGATGATCTTCTGGTTGCGGCGCTGCATGGAGCAGTCGCGCTCGCCCAGGTGGACGACGTTCCCGTGGGAGTCAGCGACGACCTGGAATTCGATGTGGTGGGGCTTCTCGACGAGCTTCTCCATGTACATGGAGCCGTCGCCAAAGCATTTCAGGGCTTCGAGGGAGGCCGCCTGGAAGCTGGAGATCAGCGTGGCCTCATTCAGCACCGGGCGCATGCCGCGGCCGCCGCCACCTGCCGTGGCCTTGATGATCACCGGGTAGCCGATCTTGCGGGCCCACTCGAGCGCCTGCTCCTCATTCTCG
>CALDGV010000693.1 GCA_937941745.1 uncultured Prosthecobacter sp.
CTATGAATCTTCCTTCAACCCTCGGCGGATCTTGTGAAGAAGAAACCGCTGATGCCCGACTCCTCCTGACTTAAATGCCGGCAAGCTGTCGAGCTGGGCGCGAACCCGCTCGATTTCAGCAAAGGCTACAGCTTGAACAGCCGGCATCCAGGCAGTGCTGCTGACCATTTTTAACAAACGGTCGAGGTAGTCGCTTTGCAGGTTCTGACGGATAGAGTCCGGCCCTGCATCTGGGTCCCCCGTGAAAATGCCGAGTGTGAGTTTCTGCATCACCTCAGCGAGCGGGACTTCGCTGCCATAAAGGCCTGAATCCAGGACACGTTTCAGGGTTTCCACATGCAGGATGTGGTCCAGGAGCGATTTCTGGACCTGACCAATTCGTTCATGAAGCTTGGGGGCCTCGTCTTCTTTGAAGAAATCAAAGCCGCGACGCTGCTGCTGCAAATGTGCCACCAGATCTGCTGGTGGCACCATGGCGCCCGGAGCGAAGGCATATTTGATGATGCCGTCCACAGCGGCCATTTGTCTCTCTTTGGAAACCGGCGTGTAAGGCTTTTTGTCTGGTGCCTGCCCCACAAAGGCCCGTTCCACCTCCACGCCCCCGACGTAACGGCTCATGACCACCAGCGCATCGGCACTTTCACGTGAAAGTGTGAGGTAAGCCTGGAGAAGCGACTGCCAGCTTTCCCCCTTTTGGGGAGCTTTTTTCAGCAAGTCACCCAGGCGGCTTTTCACGAGTTCACACCGCTGAATGCCGTAGGAAACGGGGTCGCTGCTCATGTCATAGATCATCACCCTCGGATCGATCCCCTTCCCGGCGCGACGCATGTCATCCGCATCATTTCCAAAGGCCAGTTCCGGCTGATGGGAACGAGAAGCAATTCTCTGAAGCCGCGCCGACTCAGCCTTGGGATCTTCCAGAGCTTCGCTGTATCCAAACTCGATGGCCCAGTGGTCATAGGGGCCAGGCTTGGTGATGTAAAACTCTCCCTGCGGAGTGTTGAGAGGCGCGATGTTGGCCGGCATGTAATCCATCACAGAGCCGGTCAGTCCGGTTTTGGCAGTGATGTCTTTCTTGTGAATCGTCGTGGCGTCATAGAGGTGGCTGGCGCGGAAATTATGATTCAGTCCCAGGGTGTGGCCCACCTCGTGGAGAATCAGCTTCATCACAGCTTCACGCGTCAAAGCCTTCATTTCAGGCAGGCTGGCGTCTGCCAGACGGAGTGCGGTCTGGCCAAAAAGCATTCCCTGCTGGGTGAAGCCCGCCTCCTGACAGAATCGGCGGGGATCACGAAAAGGATTTTCTGACTCCTCCTCAGGAGAGGCCAGCCCCAATTCCATGAAGACACGCTGGCTGCGCAGGCGGTTGGTTAGAAAGCTGAATTCCAACATGATGTCGGCCCCCAGAATCTGCCCGGTGCGGGGGTTGACAAAACTCGGGCCATATCCGCCAAAGGGAGGGTTCGGTGAGGATGTCCAGCGCAGCACGTTGTAATTGATGTCGCCAGCATCCCAGGTGGCATTGTCCGGCTGCTGCTTCACCACGATGGCATCCTTGAATCCAGCAGTTTCAAAAGCTTCGTTCCAGCGCAGCGTGGCTTCACGAATGACATCCCGGAGCTCCACTGGCGTGGTATTTTCGATCCAGAAAGTGATGGGCTGCACAGGCTCGCTCAGAGGTGTGCCTGGTTTTTGCTTCACGAGATGCCAGCGATGAATGAGGTCCCGATAAGGTGCGGGTGCCACTGATGTCATGTCCGTGACCTGTGTGGAAAAGTAGCCGATGCGTGGATCATCGTAACGCGGTTTGAAATCGTTGTCGGGTACCCGGATCAGGCTGTGCTGCACTTTGATGCTCACATAGCGTGCGTCCGTGATTTCATCCGCCTCGGCCTTGGGGTCCTGGGTCCACGAGGGGACCGGGTTTTCAAAAACATATTCCACTCCGAGCACGGTGTTGTCAGGATAGCCACGAAGGCTGAGGAACTTGGTTTTTGTATCACTGAGCTTGCCCAGCACTGCCTTGCTGGCATCGCCGCCCGGTCGCTTGACCATCACAAGGCTCTCTTTCAGAAAAAGGTTTGCTGCGGGGATCAGGTAGCCGCCTTCGTCCTGAGCCACCACAGGCTCGCTGGCCAGGACCGCGTGGGAGATGTTGGCCTTCTTGGCCCGGCTCAGCGCGTTTTGTGGATCGAAGTAGAAGGCAGAGTTTTCAGCCACGAATTCGATGCGCTCGAAAACCTTCTGCATGCGGAAAATGACTTCGCTGCCATAGCCACCGCGGTTGTGGCCTGCCTGAACAACGCCGTCCATCGTGTGCGTGAAGTAGATGAACTCCTGGCCCATTTGCGACCTTCGGATGTAAAGATGAACGGTGCCCTTTTCGCGATCCAAGAAGAGGTCAAACAGCCCGACGACGCGCTGATGCCCCTTGGTGACATCCGCAACAGTCTTTTTGCGCTCAGGAGCAGATGCGCTCCTGAACTCAGCAGGGGGCGCCGGAACCACCTTTTTCTCCTCTGCTTTGACGGCGACGGGCGTTGATTGGGGCTTGTCTTCCGGCTTGGCGGGGCCGGCCGGTTTAGGTGGCTCGGGCTTTTTGTCGTCCGGCTTTGGCAGCGGAGCTGGATCGGGCTTTTTATCCGGTTTCGCGGGCTGGGATGGCGCGGGTGCCGGCGGAGAAGGTTTCGATGGAGCTTCAGCCGCAGGTGCCTGAACGGAAGCTAACAGGGCGGGCAGGATGAAAACGTGCAGAAGCAAGCGCATGAGAGTGGAGAAA
>CALDGV010000694.1 GCA_937941745.1 uncultured Prosthecobacter sp.
GCCATGCGTGCCTTCCCAGACCTGGCCATGAGGCTGCTCTACAATCTCTCCGTCCTGCTTTCCGACAAGCTCAATGACACCAGCCGCCGCTTGATTGGCACGCTCCAAGAGATGGCTGCCCCCTCAGAGCGGGCTGCTTGATTGGCCCCATCCGGGGATTCACACCCATCACGGCAGGTGAAGAGAATGCCTGTTCAAGCCAGGCCCTTCTGCCTTTTGGCATGGACGGCGGCGCTGTATTCGCTGCTGTTGAAGTCCACATAGGCTTCGGAGAGGTCGGTGGTGTAAACCACGTGGTTCGCCGAGCCGGTGTTGAGGTCGATCGTGACGGTGAAGCGGGGCTCCTTGACGACCTTTTCAAGGTCAGCCACGGGGGTCTTGGAGGTGAGGCCGCCTTTGCAGGCGATGAGGCCGTTGAAATAGATGTCGATGAGCTCCTCTTTGATGCGGGCACCGGAGTAGCCGACCGCATGGATGATGCGCCCCCAGTTGGGGTCGCTGCCATTGAATGAGCACTTCACGAGGAGGCTCTTGGCCACGGCTTCGGCGGCCTTTTTGGCGTCGGCGATGGTGCGGGCATGGCGCACGCGGATCTCGACGAATTTGGTGACGCGTTCGCCGTCGCTGACGATCATCTTGGCCAGCTCCATCATGACTTTCTGCAGGGCGCAGCGGAAGATTTCAGCCTCTGGGCTGCCCTTTTTGATGGCGGGAGCGCTGGCCTGGCCGTTGCTCATGACGATGACGGTGTCGTTGGTGCTGGTGTCGCCGTCGATGGTGATGCGGTTGAAGCTCTGATCCACGGCGAAGCGAATGGCCCGCTTGAGCTCATCCTTGGAAACCTTGGCATCGGTGGTGATGAAGCTGAGCATGGTGGCCATGTTGGGGCAGATCATGCCTGCGCCCTTGGCGATGCCGCCGACCCGGAAGCTGACTCCCTTGCCCAGCGGCACTTCGATGGCGTAGCTCTTGGGCTTGGTGTCGCTCGTCATGATGGCGCGTGCCGCCTCGTCGCTGCCTGTGGGGGTGATGGCCTTGGCCAGTTCGCCAATGCGCGGGGTGATGCGCTGGATGGGCATGTTCATGCCAATGATGCCAGTGGAGCAGACGAGCACATCGCGCATCTTCAGGCCGAGGGCCTCTGCGGTGGCCTTGCACATGGCTTTGGCATCCTGAATGCCCTGAGGTCCGGTGCAGGCGTTGGCATTGCCGCTGTTGGCAATGATGGCGCGTGCCTCGCCATGTTTCACATGCTGCTGGGAAACGCGCACGCAGGCGGCGCGCACTTTGTTGGTGGTGAAGACGGCGTCGGTGATGGCCGGCACATCGGAGGTGATGAGCGCAAGGTCGAGGCGGAGTACGTCGGGATTCTTGATGCCACAGGCCACGGCACCTGCGCGGAAGCCGCGCGGGGCTGTCACGCCGCCCTCCAGCGGCTTGAAGTGAACGCGCACCTTGGCGCAGGGATCAAAATCGGAGGCATTCATCGGGGCGGTGGGCATGATCAGATGTTGAGGAGGCCTGCGGTGGGCTCAAAGCCGCAGACGAGGTTGAAGTTCTGAACGGCCTGGCCCGAGGCTCCTTTACCGATGTTATCCTCGGTGCTCATCAGGATGAGCTGTCCGGCACGGCTGTCGTAAGCCCAGCCGACATCGACGAAGTTCGTGCCAACGACGTTTTTCGTGTCCGGGCTCTGATTGGGCCCCAGCAGGCGGACGAAGGGCTGCCCAGCGTAGAAGGAGCGGAGGGTTTCGCCCACCTGATCCATGGAGACGCCGGGTTGGAGGCTGGCGAAGGTGGTCGTGCAGATGCCGGAATGGCAGGGGACGAGGTGGGGAACAAAGGTCAGCTTCACGGGGCGTCCTGCAGCGATTTCCAGTTCCTGGCCGATTTCGCTGAGATGGCGATGCTTGGGCACGGAATAGCTGCGCAGGCTGTTCTGGACCTCGCAGAAGAGCAGGGGAACGCTTTCCTTGCGCCCGGCTCCGCTGGCACCGCTCATGCTGGAGACGCAGAGCGGTGAATCCGCCAGAAGCCCGGCCTTCAGCAGGGGGATCAGGGGGACGAGGATGCTTGTGGGGTAGCAGCCAGGACAGGCAATCAGGCGGGCCTTGCGGATTTCGTCCGCCCGGACCTCTGGCAGGGCATACACGGCTTCAGCGAGCAGTTCCGGCGCAGGGTGGGCGTGGTCGTAAAACTCCTTGTAGAGTTCGGCGCTGCGCAGGCGGAAGTCGGCGCTGAGGTCGATGACTTTCAAGCCAGCCTCCAGCAGTTCACGGGCATACTCCACCGAGACTCCATGGGGGAGGGCCAGGAAGGCCACCTCAGCTCCCGCAGCTTTGAGCGCGGCGGTGTCAGGATGGGTGAATTTCAGCGAATCGGCCACGCCGATGCCACGAAAGCGCGGGAATTCCGAGGAAAGCGCTTTGCCTGCCAGTGTGCGCGAGGTCACGGCCACCAGTTCGGCCCTGGGATGCCGGAGCAGCAGGCGGAGAAGCTCAATGCCGGAATAACCACTGGCACCGAGGACAGCAACTTTGACGGGAGCAGACATGAGAAAAGGGGTGGCGAGCATGTCTCGGAGCATCCGCCGTGCAACCGAAGGATTGATTCTGGAGATGAAATCAGGCCAGAAGTGTGAGGCAGGTGCCATGCGCGCCGAAACTCTTTGGTCCCGGCAGGTTTAAGGTGCGGCCTGCTGCTTTTTCGCTGGGCATGAGAGCCCCGGCCTTGCTAGCTTGTCAGCCCTTATTCATGTCCGCCGCCCGTTCCGCCCCTGAAATCCGTGACCACGAGACGCTGCGTCTGATTGGTCGAGGCGCCTACGGAGAGGTGTGGATGGCGCGCTCGGTGACGGGGGCCTTGAGGGCGGTGAAGGTGGTCTGGCGCGAGGACTACGATCATGTGGAGTCGTTCGAAAGGGAGTTCGAGGCGATCAAGCGCTACGAGCCGATCTCCCGCCGTCACGCAGGGCTGGTGCCAATCCTGCAGGTGGGGCGCAGTGATGCCCAGGGGTTCT
>CALDGV010000695.1 GCA_937941745.1 uncultured Prosthecobacter sp.
TGACATCGACCATGAGGTTCTGCGTGCCGTCGTAGTCGAACGGCGTGGTGAAGGTGAAGGTGTTCCACCCCAGCGATGACAGCGTGACATTCCCTGAAAAAACTGTCACCCAGCCCGCAGTTTCCCAATTCCGATCTCCTGAAGTGTATTGTGCCCGCGATGTGTGCTTGAGACGAATCGTGAAGTCCTTCAAGAGCTGTCCCGGCAGTTTGACGACATCCAGGGCTAGGGAAACGAGCCGTCCGGCGGCACCGACTTCCGCCGGGGGGTAGAGACTCTGCATGCGTGCATCATGATAGTAGCAGGCGAGTGGGTAAAACCATGCGAAGCTGCCTGTTCCACTGGTGGCAGGCGCAGGCTGTGCACCTGCCGAAAAGCTCACCGACCCGGCAAAATCCGTGATCTCATTGTCCCAGGCATCGAAAGCAGTCACCCGGCTGCTGAAAGCGCTGCCACGGGCAACGGCAGAGGGAACATCGGACCAGCCAAAGTGGTGAAGTGGTCCCACCGGCGGCACGGTGAAGCTCCACACTGGACCCGCACGGGACTGCGCCCCACGCCGTGCGATGACCTGCCAGTGATAAACAGCTCCAGGCTCCAGCCGCGGCAGGGACAGGCTCGGAGACGTCACCGTGCCAATCATTTCAGAAGGCACCGGCTGGGTACCGAAAAGAACCTCATAACTTTCTGGAGCACCGCCTGTGGCAGGGTTGAAGCTCCAGGCGAGGTCTGTCTCCGGATGTGTGGGCGACTGCTGATGCTGCGGCGTCGGCTGGTCTGGCAGCGCGGGCTGCTCATCGTCCGTCACCACCATCACCGCAGATGCTGAAATGAATCCCACGGCCTCAGCGGCAACCGTGACGGATTGATCTCCATCTGACAGGTCATCATTGACCAGTGTGAGGTCAAAAAGAGCCTGACTGGCTCCGGCCGGGATGGTGATGCTGGAGGGCACTGCCAGTTCCGTGGCATCAGACGAACTCAGGCTGACCACCAAAGGCTCCAGCAAGATGCCTGAGAGGCTCACACGACCTCCAGCAGGCACCAGCGCCGAACTTTCCGAGGTCGGCGATGTCACCTGCACGGCGAGCTGCCTCGATTCGTTGTCGAAAAGCTCGATGGAAGCTGCTGATGAAGGCCAGTTGGTGACAGAGGCCGTGACCGTGATGCCTTGAATGCCTTCGATGTCATCATCCTCGGGCATCGTGAGGGTGAAAAAAGCCTGCGACTGGCCTGCCGGAATGACAACGTTGCCTGGAACCTCAAGTTCGCTGCTGTCACCCGAGGCAAGCTGGATGGTGATGTCAGTCTCAGCGGCCTCGGGAAGGCTCACACGAGCCTGGTTGGCCACTGGAGCCTGGCCCTCAATGACACTTGCTGGCAGCGCCAGGGTGAGGCGGGAGGTTTCATTGTCATGAACCAGCATCGTAACATCCGACGAAGGCCACCCTGGCGCGCTGGCCGTGAAAACCACCTGCTGGCTGCCATCCACGCGGGTGTCATTGACCGGGAGGACCTCGAACGAAACGTGGTTCTGCCCGGCAGGAATCAACAACGAAGCCGGGAAAGCAGCTTCCTGTCCCGGCTGGCTGGAACTTAGTTGGATCAACAGGTTCTCTGCTGGGGCCGGGGCCACCATCACCGTGCCGACTTGGGCAGCACCACCTTCCGTCAGGGCTATGGGAAGGAGCAATCTGAGCTGCCGGTCAGGCACGGCGAGAATCTCCAGGTCATCCAGGTTCCAGCCAGACTGTGCATAGGCATCGGTGGAGGCCACGGTGTGCCCCCAGCGCACCCAGACCTGAGCATGACCATCCGCCAACGCGGCAAGATCATGCTCCACTGCCGTCCAGTCAGTCTCACGGGGCGTGTTGAGATTGTTCTCCCAGACGGTGCTCCAGTTCATCTGGTCCGTGCTGACCTGCACATTCGTGATCACCCAGGGCTGAAAATCCGCATTCAGCCAGCGCTGATAGCGCAGCTTTGTCGCGTGTTTGTTGGCGAGGTCAAACGGCCCGGCAGTGAGAAACTGCGACACGGTGCTGTTGACCGCATAATCGCCCGCCAAGTTGATGCCAAAGACGTGGGCCCCCGTGAAGCCGGAGCTTGGATCAGGATTGCCAAACGTGACCGCGCCACCGCCCTGAGGGACGCCATAAGCCCACTCACCCGTGCGGCTCCAGCCAGGGTCCGAATCAAGGCGGGTGCTGAAGACCGGTGCCGCCGCCACCTGCAAATGCACGGGACGGCTCTGCACACGACCCGAACCGGTGCTCGTGATGGTGAGTGCAGCCGTGTGGGTTGTGGCGAGAAGCTGGCTGGCCACCGGGCTGAGGCTGACTTGGATGCTCTCGTCGCCACCAGGACTCAGGGTGCCGCTTGTGGCCGAAAGCATCAACCAGGCGGCCGATGTGGAGAGGGTCCAGGGCTGCGGTGTGGAGCCATGATTGGTCAGCGTCAGCGTCTGAGTGGCGGGTGTGAAAGGCCCACCGATCGGCCCGCTGAAGGTCAGGGCTCCGGTTGGAGTCGCCAGCACATCGCCACTGGCGAGAAGGGCATTGTAGAGATTGAGCCGTCCGCCGCTGACACACTTGCCA
>CALDGV010000696.1 GCA_937941745.1 uncultured Prosthecobacter sp.
CAAGAAGGCTGCGGAGGAGAAGTTTAAGGAGATCAACGAGGCCAACGAGGTGCTTAGTGATCCGGAGAAGCGTAAAAAATATGACCTCCTAGGCTCACGCTGGAATGAAATGGGTGGCCAGGAGCCGCCGCAGACCTGGAACCAGACTGGTCAGTCTGAGGGCGGCTTCGGTCAGGAGTTCCATTTTGGTGGCACCGGCTTCAGTGATTTCTTTGAGCAGTACTTCAGCGGTGGCAGCCGCTATGGATTCCCACAAGGCTTTGAAGAAGACTACGTGCCCAAGTCTGCTGCCAAAGGTCGTGCGCGTCGAGGTCACGACATTGAGGGGGATATTCTGGTCACACTGGAAGAGGCCATGCATGGCACGCTGCGCCCAATTTCCCTGCAAACGGTGAATCGTCAGACCGGCGAGGCGGAAACTCAGGAGTTTCAGGTGAGGATTCCGCCCGGTGCTACCGAAGGTCGTCGCATCCGCGTTCCTGGCCAGGGGGAACCTGGCCGTCATGGTGGTGCGGCGGGTGACCTGTATCTGCGCGTGCGCCACGCGGCACACCCTGATTTCACCACCTCCGGCGCAGAGGTGCATCACACGCTTGATGTCGCTCCTTGGGAGGCTGTTCTGGGTATGGAGATCATTCTTCCCACGCTCGATGGCCCCATCAAGCTGCGTGTTCCTGCCGGCACAAACGACGGCCAGCAGTTGCGTGTTCGTGGCAAAGGTCTGCCTACCGACAAGAGCGGCGGGCGCGCCGATTTCTTCGTGACCATCAATGTCGTGCTGCCGCAAAGCATCAGCGAAGCCGAGCGCGAGCTCTGGGAAAAGCTCCGCGCCACCTCCACCTTCAATCCACGCTCCTGAGATGAACGAAACCTACACTCTTGAAGTGCTTGCTGAGATGACCGGCATCTCCATTCAGACGCTGGTGCAGTATCAAGAGCACGGAATCATCCGCGCCCAGCTCGACGACGATGCGTTGCGCTGCCTGCGCCGGCTGGAGTTTCTGCGGGAAGGTTGCGAGTTGAATTTGGAGGCTCTCAAGCTGCTCTCTCATCTGCTGGATGAGGTGGACCGGCTCCGTGAGCAGCTGCGGCAGCGGCGTTGAAAGCATTTTCACGGCGCGCCGCTGGAACATTGATGCGCAGGTCGTTCTCAGCCAGCCGGTACCTGAACTGTCTTGGGGCCGTCAGTGCCGGTTTTGAGGAGTTGTATGGCGGTCAGCACTACAAGGGAATGCATGATCAGGCCTGGAAATGTGCTCAGGCATGAGCTAATCAATGCTCATGGCTGCGAATTCCATGATCCACTGGCACGCTCTTCCGGTTGATGCCGTTCTGGAATCGATCGGGAGCCATCGTCATCAGGGCATCACCTCCACCGAGGCAGCCAACCGCCTTGCCGAGCATGGGTTCAACGAACTTCCCGAGGAGGCGCACAAGCCGATGTGGAAGGTCTTCGCTGCGCAGTTCGCCAGCCCGCTGATCTACATTCTCTTTGTCGCTGCCATCATTTCGTTTGCGATGGGGCATGCCAGTGATGCGGCGGTCATTCTGGTGGTGGTTTTGATCAATGCTGTGATTGGTGCCATCCAGGAAGGCCGCGCAGAGCATTCGATGTCGGCCTTGCGCAAGCTTTCGTCATTGAGGGTTCGTGTTGTGCGTGAGGAGCACGAATGCATCATCGAGGCACGTGAGCTTGTTCCTGGTGACATCCTGCTGCTCGCGGCCGGAGACCAGGTGGGGGCTGATGCCCGTCTGCTCGATGCTGCCGCACTGGAGGCCACTGAGGCCGCGCTCACGGGCGAATCACTGCCTGTTCTAAAGCACACGGACGCTTTGCCGGAAGATGCAGGTCTGGGTGACCGCAAAAACATGGTCTATTCCGGCACGCATCTTACGGCAGGGAGGGGGAGGGCCGTCGTGGTTGCCACGGGGCTGCAGACAGAGGTCGGTAAGATTGCCCGCATGACTGCCAATGCCGCAGAGCCCAAGACACCTCTTGAAACACGGCTGTCGCAGTTTGGCCAGTGGCTTGTGGCGGCCAGCATTGTGCTGTTTGCCCTGGTGCTGGCCTTCGGGCTGATGCGAGGCATTCCCTTCGTGGACATTTTCATGGTCGCGATCAGCCAGATGGTATCCATGGTGCCTGAGGGACTGCCGGTGGCGATGACCATTGCGCTCGCTGTGGGCATGCAGCGCATGGCGCGGCGTGGCGCCATCGTGCGCCGCCTGGCGGCAGTGGAGACACTGGGATCAACGAGCATCATCTGCAGTGACAAAACCGGGACGCTGACCAAGAATGAAATGACGGTCACTGTGCTCGTCCTGCCTGATGGCAGACACATCAAGGCAACGGGAGCCGGTTATTCGCCCGAAGGCCGTCTGCTGCATGAGGGAAAGGAGGTTGAGGATCCCTCGCTGCGCCGCCTTCTGGAGGCTTGCGTGCTGTGCAACGATGCACAGCTGGTGCCGCCGGACAAGGAAGAGCACCGATGGCGTGCCCTTGGCGATCCTACGGAGGCTGCGCTGCTGACGGTGGCCTTGAAAGGCTGTGCAGAGCCGGACGCGCTGAGGAGGCAGCAGCCGCGGCATGCTGAGATTCCTTTCGATTCCGCCACGAAGATGATGGCGACCCAGCATGGTTCGCGCGTGATCGTGAAAGGTGCACCAGAGTGCCTCCAGCCGTTTTGTCATGACATGACTGCAAATGTGGCTGAGGAACTGGCGGCACAGGCGCTTCGCGTGCTTGCCGTGGCCGAGGCTGAAAACATGAAGCTAGATCTCTCGGCAGGCTTTGAGCCGATGCGTGGCAAGCTGCGCTTTCTCGGGCTCTTGGGGCAGATGGACCCGCCTCGTGATGAGGTGAAAAGTGCCGTTGCAGAGTGCCTGGACGCCGGAATCCGGCCTGTCATGGTTACGGGTGACCACAAGGCCACGGGGCTGGCCATTGCGACCTCCCTGGGAATTGCCAGGCCTGGAGACATCGCGGTGGATGGCAGCGAACTGGAGCTGATACCCGAGCAGGATTTGCGTGCGAACCTTGATCGCATCTCCGTCTTTGCCCGCGTTCACCCAGCGCAGAAGCTGCGCATTGTGGAGGCCTTCCAATCCCAGAGGCAGGTTGTGGCCATGACCGGAGATGGCGTGAACGATGCGCCTGCTCTTGCCACGGCAGATGTTGGTGTGGCGATGGGCATCACCGGCACCGAAGTGGCGAAGGGCGCGGCCAAGATCATCATCACCGATGACAACTTCGCCACCATCGTCAAAGC
>CALDGV010000697.1 GCA_937941745.1 uncultured Prosthecobacter sp.
AAAGACTCGCAAGGACCTGGTGCAGAGGTTCGGCCAGTTGCCGATCGCCCAACAAAATGCCTTTGAAGGCATGGAGACGCCCAGGTTTGATGAAATGGGCATGGAGGGCTGCTTCGAGTGGCTGATGGAGCACTATCCTTACGAGGAGTCTGAAATCACCAAGCTGCGTGGATTTTACGAAACCCAGAAGGAGAAGAATTCCAAGCTGGGGATCACGCACTTCAACATCGTTCAGCGCAATCTCGGAGTGGTGCTGAACCACCTCGTCACACGAGGACGCGACTTCTGCTTCTCCGCCACTGAGGCGCCCAGGCAGAGCTTCTTTCCCCTGTCGCTCCTGGAGCGTCACAACGTCTATCCCCTCTACATCGGCAAAAACGCGATCTTCATGCTCGCCGAGCATGCGGACAACTACGCCTTTGAAGATGAGTGGCTGAGCATGGGCAATGCGGCGGTGAAGATCATCCCGGTGCTCACGGACCCTGCCGGCATTCGGGATGCGATCAACCGCGCCGGAGCCACCTTTGATCCAAGCGGCGTCAAGCTGGACAAGTCCACCCTCTCCGCCTCCACCAGCGGCAACGAAGGTGTGATCGACATCATGGCGGAGGACATGGCGCGCATCAATCCAGCGAGCCCCAACCACTCGCCCGAAGAACTCGTGCAATGGGCGCTTTTCACGGCGATCCGCTGCCGGGCCTCCGACCTTCACCTGGAGAAGTTTTACAACCTGGCCCGCTTCCGGGCACGCATGGATGGCAACATGAAGACCATCCTGACGGCACCCGAGGCCCAGTTGAACCGCTTCATTGCCCTGATCAAAAACTATGCGGGGATGAACCAGAACCGGCAAGAGGCGCAGGATGGGCGCTTCGCCCTCAGCATCGGCAGACGCCGGGTGGATGTCCGCGTGGCCGCCGTGCCCACACGGCGTGAATTCCAGAAGATCATCATGCGCTTTCTGGACAAGGCGGATGGTGTGCGGCGACTGAGTGACTTCAATCTGGGCCAGCGCCAGATTGACATCCTGAACCGCGCCATGACACGGGACCAGGGGTTGATCCTGGTGACCGGCCCCACCGGCTCAGGAAAGACCACCACGCTCTACGCACTGCTCAACAGTGTGAACGATGAAGGGGTCAACATTCAGACCATCGAAGACCCGATCGAGTACGAGATCGAGGGCATCAACCAGACTCAGACCAACCCTCATCATGGACTGGATTTCGCCAATGGCCTGCGTGCGCTGCTCCGTGCCGACCCTGACATCATCCTCATCGGTGAGTCCCGTGACGCAGAAACAGCGGGAGCAGCGGTGAATGCGGCCCTGACAGGTCACCTGGTGCTCACCACCTTGCATGCCAACGACTCCCTCCGCGCCGTGTCACGCCTGATGAGCATGGGCGTGGAGAAATACCTTCTGGCAGATTCCCTGGCGCTCTCCCAGGCGCAGCGGCTTGTGCGACGGCTATGCACCTACTGCAAACGACCCGCTGCGGTCACCCAGGAGCAGCAGGAGATGTTCGCCAAACAAAATGTGATCTCTCAGCCGCTCACCACGCCGATCTACATTCCCGTGGGCTGCCCCGAATGCCACGGCACTGGCTACGCAGGCCGAGTTGCGCTCATGGAGCTCTGTGAAGTGAGCACGGAACTGCGCGATCTGATTGAAGAGGCGGCCCCCATGTCCGCCATGCGCGCCGCCGCCTTCAAGAACGGCTTTTTCTCCCTCTATCAGGAGGGCTGCATGCAGGTCATCGCCGGGCACACGAGCCTCGATGAAATCAAATGCCTCTCCTACACCGCCATCACCTGACCCCCAGCCATGCAGCCTCACTACACTGATTCTTCCGCCGGCAGCCGTTCGGGAACGCGTATTCTCGTCGTGGACGATGAGCCCCATGTGCTGGCCGTGGCCGTGGCCATCCTCGAATCCCAGGGCTTTGCGGTCACCGGCTGCCAGTCAGGCGAAGCAGCCCTGCAAGAACTGCGCGCCGCCACAGCTTCCGGGGCACGGTATGGCGTCATGGTTCTGGACCTGACCCTGCCGGGTGGCATGTCAGGCTTTGATGTGCTTGAGCGCGTCCAGGAAAGTGACCCAAACCTAGCAGTGATCGCCTGCAGCGGCTACTTTCAGGAAGACGCCAGGGAACTTTGTCAGGCCATCGGCTTCGTCGACATCCTCCAAAAACCTTACCCGCTGGAAAGCCTGTGCGCCGTCGTCCGCCGCAGTCTGGCACGTGAAAGAAACCCCGCGCTCGCCGCATGAGAATCCGCGTCTCCATCTCTCAGCGTTTTGCCACCCTCGGCGTCGCCGCCATGGTGGTCGGCGTGCTGGTCACTGCCTCCGCCTTTCTCTGGCAGGAATTCCTGCTGCTCCGCCTGGCGCAGCGGGCCTACCTGGGATCGATTGTGCGGGAGGCCCAAAAGGAGATCACCGCCCAGAAGCTGCCTCCGGCGGAACTGGCCGGTCTTCGCAACCTGAACGCAGAGTCTGCCATTCATCTCCAGATGCGGCTGCAGGTGGTGGATGTTCCTCCGATGATTCAACAGCTCGGCCTGCGCCTGGAGTTTGTCGGGCCGCATCGTGACAGCGGACGTCCTCCGCTGGAAAAAACGCCCTACATCGTCGTGCACGACACAGACGTGAAGAACCTTCCGCTCGAACCCGAGGACGAACGCATGAATGAAGTGATGTTTCGGGTGATGGCAGGCTCCTCCATCGCCATCGGAGAGGCCCCTGTCAGCCTGGGAGAAAGCCTGCGCAACAGCCTGCACGGCCACAGCGAATGGCTTTTTGCCGGAGCTCCTTTGCACGATGACAAGGGCAGCATGGTGGGAGCCCTGATCATCCGGCAGCCGCTGGTCCAGCTGCATCATCTGCTGAACGTGCCACGCCTGATGGTGCCCATTCTCGGAGGTGCACTGGGACTGCTGCCCGCCGTCATCGGCTTCTTTGTGCTGGGGCTTTCGATCAGCCGGAAAACACAGTCACTCAAGCAGGGCTTCTCGGCGATCCGGGCAGGCAATCTCAACCACCGCCTGCCAGCCAGAGGTTCGGATGACCTCGACCAGCTTCAGGAATCCTTCAATGAAGCCCTGGCGCACTTCCAGACGGAGGAACAGAAGCGCGCGCAGATCCTGGCGGACTTCCATCAGGCCCGGAAACAGGCCGAACAAGCCACCGCTGCCAAAGGCGACTTCCTGGCCAACATGTCTCACGAGATTCGCACGCCAATGAACGGCATCATCGGCACAACTTCCCTGCTTCTGGAACTGGGGCTGGCACCCGAGCAGGAGGAGCTT
>CALDGV010000698.1 GCA_937941745.1 uncultured Prosthecobacter sp.
ATGCGATGGGCTGAGAGATCAAAACGCCGGGGTGGAGAAGCATTCTTGCAAATCAATCGGCAGGCATCAGCGTCCCCTGCCCCGCACGACTCCCCAGGTGATGCGTGCGCCGCCGAGCACAAAAAGCAGCGGAAACCAAATCGAGTAAAGGGCGGCCCTCGTGTCATGTTTGAGCACGGCCATTTCAGGCTGAGCCGGATTGACATGACAAACCTGCTTTGAACCAACGGGGTAAGGGGCGATTTTTGTCAAAGCCACCTCCTCATGCTGACTGGGACTGTCCACGCGCTTGATCCGAGTTCCGGTGAATTCCCTGCCCTCAAAGGTGTAGTGGTAGCGCACGAGCGGCTTGAATGCAGGATTGGAATTCGGTGTGGGCCGCTCTTTTTCCAGCCTCGACATGACGATCCGACAGGGCACGGGAGACCATCGGCGTGTTTCCTCTGCCCGCTGCCAAGCGGTCCAGAGCACCCAGGTGAAGACAGCTCCGGCAGCAGCCAGCAACAAACCCAGCGAAGCCAGCCAGAAGCGTCCGGCGAGAGGTGAAGAAGAAGAGTCGTACATCATTCAGAGCGAGGCTTTGACTACGTTACGCGCCTGTTGCATACAAGGAAGTTACGCTTCTTCCGAATGGCCCTCGCCTCCGAACTTCCCCTGCCCAACACTCGTCCGCCGCGCTGGCTCGTCAAGCCCGCTGCGGAGGGTGTCGAGCAGTTGGCTACGGACACCGGACTGCCAAAGATTCTATGCAATCTGCTGGCTCAGCGAGGCCACACGACCCCAGCTCAAATTCGGGACTTCTTGGTGCCTAAACTGGCCATGCTGGGGGATCCTTATGAGATCCCGGAGATGGATGTGGCTGTGGAACGCATCCTCAAGGCTGTGGATGAGAGGCAGCGAGTGGCCCTTTATGGCGATTATGATGTGGATGGCGTGACCTCCATGTCACTCATGTATCTCACGCTGAAGGCGTATGGCGTGCAGCCGCATCTCTTTCTGCCCTCACGCATGGACGAAGGCTATGGTCTGAGCCTGGATGGATTTTCCCGCCTTTTTGAGGAGTTTGGCAAACCTGACCTGCTGCTGGCGCTGGACTGTGGAACGACCTCACTCAACGAGCTGAAATGGCTGCGCGAGCAGGGGGTGGACTGCGTGATCATTGACCATCACGAACTCTCCCCCTTGGGCCGGCCAGACTGCGTGGCGCTGGTGAATCCCAAACTGGGAACCCAGTTTCACTACTTTTGCACAGCCGGGTTGGTCTTCAAAGTGGCGCATGCCCTGCTAAAGGCGCGCCGTGTTCCTGAATTTGACCTCAAAAACACCCTGGACCTCGTCGCCCTCGGCACTGTCGCCGATTTAGTGCCGCTGGTGGATGAAAACCGCCTGCTTGTGAGGCGTGGCTTGGAAGCTCTGGCGGACACAGACAGGATCGGGCTCAGGGCCCTCAAAGAATCAGCTGGAGTGGACGGATTCATGCAGACGCATCACGTCAGCTTCCGTCTCGGACCCCGCCTCAATGCTGCCGGGCGCCTGGATACGGCCTTCACGTCCCTTCAACTGCTGCTGGCGGAAGATCCAGCAGCGGCAGCTGAGTTCGCCGCCCTGCTCGAAAGCCACAATCGTGACCGTCAGGCAGTCGAACTCAATGTCTTCAATGAAGCTGAGCAGATGCTTCTGGCTCTGGGCGACCTTGACCAGCATCACGCCATCGTGCTCGGATCACGCAACTGGCACCCAGGTGTCGTCGGCATTGTAGCTTCCCGAATCTCTCGCATTGCCAACCGCCCAACGATCCTGTTTTCCTTTGATGAGAACGGCATGGGCAAGGGCAGCGGCCGCAGCATCCCTGGTTTTTCATTGGTCGAGGCCATCGATTTCTGCCGTGAGCACATCGTGCGCGGCGGGGGCCATGCGATGGCGGCCGGCGTGTCCATCGTTGAATCCAAGCTGAACGAATTCCGTCAGGCTTTTTGCGAGGCTGCACGGCGCACGCTTACCGATGAAGCGCTGACCTCCGTTCTCGAGATGGATGCCGAGGTGCGCTTCTCAGACCTGACCTACGAATTTCTGCAAAACTTCCGGCTCATGGAGCCCTTCGGTCAGCAGAATTCAGAGCCCGTTTTTCTTTGCCGCCGAGTCACTCCTCGCCTGCCCGGCCGCACCATGAAGGACAAGCATTTGCGCGTGATGCTGACGCAGGACGGCGTGAGTATGGAAGCACGCTGGTTCAACGCTCCCTTGAACAATCTCCCCAAACCGCCGTGGGATATTGCGATGCGTGTACAACGCAATTTCTGGCGCGGAGAGGAGCAGTGGCAGCTGACTCTGGATGCTGTGCGTAGCTCGGAGTAAGGTCACCTAAGCGCTGCCGAGACACAGACGCGCTGCCGTCGCACGGCCTGCCTCGTAGAAAGACGGCATCTGGCTGCCTGAAAACAGCGCAGGGCGCTCGTGCGTGGTCTCTGCCACGATCACCCTCTTCCCGTGCAGCCGGGCCAATTTGAGGCGGTATTGAAACAACTGCTCGCTGGCACAGGCGTGTGCGTTCGCCGTCAGTTGGATGAGGTTGAAGGGAACCACACTGGGGCTTTTGTCACCATGATGTGACACACGGTGCAACAGGATCGTTTCCACCTCTGGGTCCTCCAGCCAGGGATCGATGGGGGTTTCATGAGCCACACCACCATCGAAACAGGCCATGCCAGCATGGTTCAGTGGTTGGAAGATCGTGGGGACGCAGCAACTCGCTACCATGGCCCGGGCCAGAGAACCCGTCTGCAGAAAGTGCGTCTGATGGCTGTCCAGATCACTAACTGCAGCCATGAATCGCGGCGAACTCAACCTCTCAATGCACAGGTCTCCAAAAAGCGACTCCAGGTAGGTGACGGCATCGTCAGGCTTGAAGAGCCCAGGCTTCCGCTCGGCAAAGGTGCAGCGCAGGTACTGAGTTAACCAAGGCGTGTGCTTCACGAAGGAAGAGCGGAGCTCCCAGGAAGTTACTGCCTGCCGAATGCGCTCCTGAGACAGGCCTGAAGCATGAAGACCTGCCGCAATCGCACCGGCTGAAGAGCCTCCTACTGCGACCGGATGCAACCCCAGTTCATGCAATTTGGACAAGAAGCCTGAATGGGTGGCGTAACCGAGGAAAGATGCTCCGAGGGAGATGGCAAACTTGGATTGGAGTAGCTCTTCCAACAACGTCGCTGACGCAGTGGAGGTTGGATCCGGGGTGCCGCTGGTCATTGGAATATGATGCTCTTTCATTCCCCCTCTGCGGCCATCGGCAAGGATGCCTCATCGTTCGGGGCCGGGCTTCCGCGAAGAAACAAGGCGCCGCCAAAAACGCCCCAGGCCACGCCCATGAGCCAGCCGACCAGGGATGCTGACACCGCGGTGGCCTCTGGCAGCCCTGTGAGGCCATGAACCAAGGTCTCGAAGGTCTTCTCACGAACTCCAAGCCCTGAAACCGAAACAGGCAGTCCAGCCACGGTGTCCACGATCGGCATGGCGGCCATCACTTCCCACAATGGCGCCTTTCCGCCCACGGCAAAGATGGCACAGAAGAAGGACAGGAAGTGAAAGATGAAGAGCAGCACGGAAAGCAGCGCCGCCACGAGGGAGCCTCGCCAATCCCTGCGAAGGGCATCACAGGCTGTGGCGAAATTCTTCAACGGCGCATAGCCCAGCATCCACGGCCACTGCTTTTCCCCCCAGCTGTACAAGTGGGGGGTGAAAGAGATGGCGGACAGGATCACGAAAATGACGCTCCCACCCATGAACATTTCGAAGCCGTTCAGGATCGCCCTGACCTCAGGACCAAGAGAGTCGAGGCGGTCTGCAAAAACCGTTCGGCAGCCCAGAAACAGCATCGCCAGACCCATCATGCCCATCAGATGATCGAGAATGACCGAAACCATGATGGGCAGTCGGCGCGCCTCAGGTTTCTTCATGAGCGCCAGAACCCGGTAGGCATCTCCACCAACCACGCCGAGCGAGGTGATGTTGAAGAAATTGCTGACCACCGTGACCCTGAGCACTTCGCTGCCGCGCACCGGATGCTCCTGGCCACGCAGCAAAACCTGCCAGCGCAGGGCGCTAAGCCAGGTGGAAAGGCCCACACACAGCAGACCTGCAAGGGTCCATCCCCAATTCACACCAAGCGCCCTCAAGTGCGGCAGGATCGCTTCCGTGAAGCGGTGCTCACGAAAGATCATGCCGAGCAGCACCGAAGTGACTGCCAGCTTAAGCAGGATTGGCAGCGCCTTTTTCATGCTTCCGGGAGAGGCTGGGAGGCCTCATTCAAGCCAGCCCGGCCTCTTCTATGGCCTTGGCAATGCTGTCCACACTGTGCAGGATTTCCCGGGCTTTCGTCTGGTCGCTGATCTTGAGTTTGAAGTGCTTCTCGATCGCCACCACCAGTTGCAAGGCATCCACGCTGTCCAGGCCGATGCCATTGGGCCCAAAAAGGGGGGCTTCATCCGCGATTTCATCCACACCCACTTCCAGCATCAGTTCGCTGGACATCACTTCTTTGATTCGCTGGCGGAGGTTCATTCGGCAGTTTCGGAGTCGCGGGGAAAGGAGCTTTAGATGAGGCCTCCATCAAGTTTGAGGGCCGAGCCAGTGATATAGCTCGCCTCAAAGCTGGCAAGGAAGAAAACCACGGAGGCAATCTCTTCGGGCCGGGCGAACCGGCGCATGGGGGTTTCACGCTTCACCACCTTGATCTGTTCCTCTGTCCAGCCTGCAGGCAGGGCCCCC
>CALDGV010000699.1 GCA_937941745.1 uncultured Prosthecobacter sp.
CCCTGAGCAGTGGACCAAGATGGCTGTGTTGAACACCTCCCGCGTCGGCTTTTTCAGCTCCGACCGCACCATCCTGGAGTATGCCGACAAGGTCTGGAAGCTGCCCCAGGTGGCCGTCGCTTGAGACATTCCATCTTTCCTGCCCTCTTTGCGCATCCGCACAGATCGGTTCCGCCTGAATCTTTTCTGGCAAAACCATCCAGGGATGCCGTAAAGAGGCGGCCCAGCCATGATCCTCGACACGCTCGCCCACGCCGACTCCTACAGCTCCCTTCATCCGCTTTTCGGGAAGGTCTTCGACTATCTCAGGACTGTGAAAGGCACGGAAGAGCCAGGCCGATACGACATCGAAGGCGACCGTGCTTTTGCCCTGGTGCAGACGTATGCCACCAAGCCGGTCGAAAAAGCCCTGTTCGAGGCGCATCGGAAATACATTGATGTGCAGTTCATCCACAGCGGACGCGAAACCATCCTCTGGGCACCTTTGTCAGCCATGAAGGAGCAAACCATGGCCTATGACGAGGCCAAAGAAGCAGCCCTCTGGAAACAAGTACCCGAGGCCACAGAACTCCACCTCAGCGAGGGCCATTTTGCCATCCTCTACCCGCAGGATGCCCATGCTCCCTGCGTGGAGTGGGGTGCCTCGGAACAGGTCTTCAAAGTCGTCGTCAAGGTGGCCGTGGAATGAGGCCTGGATCAGGACTGTGCTAACGTGCGCGCCGGGAGATTTCCGTGGTATCCAGAACCTCCCCGCGCAGGTTTTTGAACTGCACACGAAGGGTGGGCGAGCCTGCCCTGCAGGTGATCAACAGGTAGTTGTCCTCACGCGCATGAAACTGTGACTGCGGATCCTTGTAGAGATCGCCGTCACCCTTCAGGCAGGTGTTGAAATACGGCAGGCCGCCTGCCAGCAGGGCGCGGTCGGCAAAATACCCGAAGCCGGTGATCAGCGCGCTTCCTTTGCGGAAATGCTCATGCCAGGCTCCCTTGGCCAGGCCTTGGAGCTGGGTCTGCTTCTCATTCATCAGCGTGAGCACGAAGCCCTGACGGCTCGCAGCCATGAGATCCGCGTAGCCTTGAAACTGCGGTGCCCCAGGCTGCCAGGCATGGCAGGTCTGCCAAGTCGTGCCAAAGTCCTGGATGTGATTCAGGTCGAGCGCGATCAGGCGCAGATCGAAGTCTGCAAGGTCGAAATGCCAGCGCCATTCCTCGCCAGGAAGCTGGAAGAATTCACGGAAGGCCGTGGCTTCAACATCATAAACTGCATGTGCTGGAGGCTTGGGGCCTCTGGGAGTGATCTCACGATCATGATTGCCAAGAATCGGCATGAAGGGAAGGCGGCTGAAGAGCTCAGAATAAGCTGCAATGAGCTGGCTGAAAGCCTTCGTGCCCTTACGGCCCTGGCCATGCAGGTCCGGCACGTTGTCACCCACCGTCAGCAGCAAATGCGGGTCGTCCTGCTTGAGCGCAGAAAGATCTTTTTTCATCGCGAATCCCCAGTCCCCGACCACCGCCAGCCGGAGTTCACGGCCAGGATAGCCTTTGAAGCTCAGCCGTGGCGATGCATCTGCGCCGCTGCGCACCCGGTAATGATAAATCACGTCCTTCTGCTCCAAAGGTATCTCCACATGATGCAAGGTCACGTTCTCAGGCTTGACCACCCGGCTTTCCAGGGACTCCCCGGTGCCGTATTCCACCACGGAATCCCCAGGCGTCTCCGTTTCCCAGTTGATGACGATCCGAGAGGGATCATTCGTCGCGTGAGTCAGCCACACCCGCTCCACAGGAGCGGCCAAGGCGGAGAGGGACAGGAAGGCAAAAAAAGTGCCGAATCGAGGTATCATGAGAGAAACAGGCTACGTGACCACGCGCGTGAAACAAGCAGTCCGGTCTTCAAGAAGGAACTCTGCTTGCCGGTTCCGGCATTTCACCGCATCTGACCTCATGCCTGAAGCCACCCCATCTCACGCACCGGGAATCGCCGCCACCATCGCGGCGGTTTTCCGTCAGAACCGGGTGCCCTGCATGGTGCTGAACGTCGTGGTGATCAGCCTGGTCGGCAGCTATTATCTGGTGCCTGCGGTGGCGGAGGTCTGGGAGGCTGTGGGGGCCTTCAAAGTGCGCTGGTCCTACCTGTTTTCGCTGACCTCCACGATTTTTGCCGCCGTGCTGCTGCCAACGGCTGCCCAAGCCCTGCTAGGAACCCTGCCCCGTGAAGGCCGTGGCAGGCGACTGCTCCTGCTGACTCTCTTCTGGGGCTACCGCGGCATGGAGATCGACTTGTTTTACCGCCTCCAGGGCTGGCTTTTTGGCTCGGAAAACGATGCACGCACGCTTTTGATCAAGGTCTGCGTGGATCAGTTTTTGATGAGCCCTCTGTGGTTCGTGCCCACTTACCTCATCGCCCTCCGCTGGGTGGATCATGGGGGTTCCTGGCAGCGCACCCGGGCTTCACTGGGGCGCGACTTCTGGCGGCGCACCTGCCCCACCGTCCTGCTGACCAACTGGCTTGTCTGGATTCCCACCCTGGCACTCGTTTACAGCCTGCCTCCGGCGCTTCAGTTTCCGCTCTTCTCCGTAGTGATGTGCTTTTTCATCCTGATCGTCACCCTGCTGGCACGGGATGGAGCCTCTTCTTCCCCTGCTGAGGGGAAGGGACCGCATTGACGCTTCCATCGCACCGCCGTAAGCGTACCCAGCGGGCTTTCCAGGCGTAATCTCTCGGAAGGCACCTCCGCCTCACATCCTCTTTTATTCCCAACCTCATGAAGTGCGACGTTTGCGAAAATGAAGCCACGGTCTTCCTCACCCAGATCATCAATGGGCAGATGACCACGGTGAACCTGTGCGATGCGTGCTCCAAGGCCAAGGGAGTGACGGACGAGACCGGCTTCGGGCTTGCTGAAACCTTCCTCAGTGGTCATGCCTCCGAAGCGGCAAGTGCCGAAACCACCTGCCCTTCCTGCGGATTCACCGCTGCACAGCTCAAAAAGATCGGTCGCATGGGCTGCCCAGAATGCTACACCGCGTTTCGCGACGGGCTGGACAACCTGCTGCGTGCCATGCACAAGGGCACGCGGCACGTCGGGAAAGTGCCCGGCCACGTGGTGCCTGCACCAGAACCTCCCCCGGCACCTCCGAAACCCGCAGCACCCAAGGCCAGCAAGAAGGCAGCAGCGCCTGCTGTCACACTCGCCCAGCTGCGTGAGCAACTGGAAGCCGCCGTGCGAGACGAGCGCTACGAGGAGGCCGCCGCCATCAAGAAGCAGATCGACCAGCTTCAATCTTCCTGAACTCAGCGTCCCTTTCTTCTGCCATGCAGTTCAAGACCCTCATCAATCATCCAGCCGACTGGATGCAGGGCAGCGGCCCGCATTCGGACGTCGTCATGACCTCCCGCGTCCGCCTTGCGCGCAACCTTCGCGGCTTCCCCTTCCCTGGCTACAGCCAGGAGCATCAGCGGCTGGACCTTCTCCAGCTGGCACGGCCCGTCGTCGAGGCGCTGCCAGAGATGAAAGAACGCTACAGCGAGGACTATGGCGCGATCTCCAAGATCAAAAAACAGGTGCTGGTGGAGCGTCACCTCATCAGCCGCGAGCATGCTGCACGCTCCGCTGGCTGCGCCGTGGTCATCGATCGCGCACAGAACCTCTCCATCATGATCAATGAGGAGGATCATTTCCGCATCCAGGGCATCCGCCCCGGACTGAACCTGCGCAGCGCCTGGGATCTGGTGGACCGCGTGGACTCCGAGCTCGAAGCCGGACTGCCCTATGCCTTTGACAGCGAATTTGGCTATCTCACCGCCTGCCCGACCAATCTCGGCACAGGGATGCGGGCCTCCGTCATGCTGCACCTGCCAGCCCTGGGCCTCACGGAGCAGATCAATCCCGTCATCAAGGCCGTCGGCAAAATCGGTCTGGCCGTGCGTGGCCTTTATGGTGAAGGCACCGAGGCGCTCGGCAATCTCTTCCAGATCTCCAACCAGCACACGCTAGGAGAAAAGGAGGGCGACATCATCACCGCCATCGAAAAAGTCATCGAGCGCGTGGTCAACTCCGAGCTCAATGCACGGCAGAAGCTCCTGGAGGACAATCCCACCATGCTGCGCGACCAGGTCGGGCGGGCCTTCGCCGTTCTGCGCTATTCCCATGTCCTGACCTCCAAGGAGGCGCTGAACCTGCTTTCCATGCTTCGACTGGGCGCCGACCTCGATCTCGTGCCCAACTGCGACCGTGGCCTGCTGGACCTTCTCCTGCTCGAAATCCAGCCCGCCCACCTTCAGCTCCGTGCTGGAACGGAACTCAGCCCTGAAGAGCGTGATGTCCGCCGTGCCTCCATCACCCGCAGCCGTCTGGCCACCCTTTCGGGACCAGCGGAAGACGCAACTCCCAGCGACCCGAGCCCACCGCCAGCAGGCGACGGCGAAGCAGCCTAGCAGCTTCTTCAGAGTTGATGCTGCACCCGGCGGCCGAACCAGCCCTTGAGCCACTGGCTGAAGGGCTGGCGCAAGTCTTCCACGTGCAAAAGACGTGATCTTGACCTGTCCTGAGCATGCATGGCCAGCTGCTCACGCGCAAAATCAGCACTGAGGACAAGGACATTGTTCTCATCATTGATGAAGAACGAGCGCTGATCGATGTTCCCTGAGCCGATGATGCTGAGGTGTCCGTCGATCACGACCAGCTTGCCATGCATCATGCAGGGCTCAAACTCCCGCACCTCCATGCCTGCCTCGATGAACCGGCGGATGACCGGAGCCATCGTGCAGGCGCACATGGGCATGTCCGTGTGCTCTCCAGGGATGAGCAGCTCCACATGCACGCCACGCCTGCGCGCTGCCAGGAGGGCTTCGATGATCGGCCGGCTGGGGATGAAGTAGGCGTGGGAAATGACGATGGATTTCCGTGCCGCCAGAATGGCTAACAAAAAGGTGCTTCCAATGGTGTCTGGACCCTTTTTGGGAGCTCCAAGCACGCTCTGTGCCTTCAGCGCACCTTCGGGGTCCAGACGGGGAAAGAAATCTGGGCCTGCCACTGGCTCACCAGCCAGCTCCTCCCAGTTGTCATTGAAGGCCTGCTGAATCTGCGTCACAAGCGGGCCGCGCAGCTCATACATCGTATCACGCCAGCGGTGCGGGCCCTCCGCATGGCCATCCCAGGCATAAGCCAGTCCCGCACCTCCCACAAAACCCGTCCTTCCATCCACCACCAGGATCCGCCGGTGGGTGCGATGATTGTAACGAAACGGATTGTGCAGCTTCCACGGACTGTAGAGCCGCACATCCACACCCGCAGCCTTCATGGCCTGCAGATGATGCCTTCCATAGGTGCTGCAGCCATAATGATCGAGGATCACCCGGACCTTCACTCCAGCCTGAGCACGTTCGATGAAGGCCTCGGAAAAGTCCTCCACAGGCTGGCTGTCCACAGCCACAAAATTTTCCCAGGTCAGGCTTGTCTGCGCGCGACGAATGGCGGCGAGCATGGCCGGAAGAAAATGCCCGCCGTTGGGCAAAGTCCGGATGTGGCTCCCCGAAGCCCAGGACTGCCCCGTGATGCGGGATACCTGCTCAGCAAAAGCAGGAGAAGTGACCTCCGGAGGCTCAGCAGCCACCTTTTGCAGCCTGCCCGTGGCGCAGGAAGCCAGCAGGAGCCCGCCCAGAGACAGCAGCAGGCGCACAAATGGTCTCACGGCAGGGGGAACTTCATCTTGTTCCACCAAGCCTCCAGTTCATCCGCGCCAAAATCTGCCAGAATATGACCGTCCACATCAATGCTCGGGGCCTTCGTCTGGCGGGTCAGTTCCAGCATTTCAGCGCGTGCCGAGGCATCGCGGATGACATCGAGCATCACGAAAGGAATGCCGTGGGAGGTCAGCCAGTCGATGACCTCGTCACACCAGGGACAGCCGGGTTTGATGAACAGTCGGATTTGCATGACAGGGTTCAGGTGGATGGAGAAATGGATTCAGGCAAGCTGGCGCACCTGCACGGTGACCGCCATGTGACGGGAGCCCTTGCCCCGAAAGGCACCGCTCACGGGCTTGATGTCGCCGTAATCACGGCCGATCGCCAGCTTGATGTAGCGTGGATCCGCCTCACGGGCATGGGTCGGGTCCCAGGCCTTCCAGCCGTGATGGGGCAGATAAATCTCCACCCAGGCATGGGAGGCTTCGTTCTCATCTCCCGTCTTGCCGTTGTAAAAGTAGCCGCTCACATAGCGGGCTGGAATTTGCAGGCTCCGGCAGAAGGCCAGCATCACATGCGCATAGTCCTGGCAGACTCCGCGCCGGTCGCGCAGCGCTGCCACGGCATCCGTGTGCACATGCGTCCAGTCTGGATCGTAGGAAAACGTGTCGTGAACATGCTGTCCCAGCTTCACGGCATCCGCCCAGAGGTCGTTCACCTGGGCTCCCACGACGTCCACAGCCTCGCGCCAGATCGCCACGTTCACGGGCGCAAACTTCGACTCCACGACGAAGTCGAAGAAATTGTCGTTCACGGCAGGATCGTTCAGTGACTCCAGTGTCAGACCCACGGGTGGCGCGCCACGCTTGTCCGGCCTCGTCTCCACCTCGGCACGCGATTCCACTTCCAGAAACTCATGCGGCGTGTGGAGTTCAAAGTGATCCACCTGATTCTGGTAGAAGTCGAAGTGCGTCTTCACCGGTGCCTCCGGCTCCACTCGAAGGTGGTAGCTGAGGCAGCGCTGGAGGGGGTCCGAAACCGGCCGCAGGCGGATGTCGTTGTAGCTCTCCAGCACCGGCCCTTCATACTCAAACCGTGTCAGGTGGCGGACGCTGAGCTTCATGCCGGCCAGGGGCGGTTCAGGGGGGGAATCGGACATCGGGAGGCCTTCGCAGTAGCCGCAGGGGGCAGCCCGTCAAGGCGCGCCCTCCCGGCATTCCTCAAGATACGGCACTTCAACATCCTCCGACATCCGCCTGACAACCCGGCATTCAGCACTTAACATGGATTCTCACGCACTCATCTCACTCCCGAGACCAGCCTTTCCCATGGAGCCCCTCTACGTCATCGGCCACCGCAATCCCGACACCGACGCCATCTGCGCCGCCATCGGCTACGCTGCCTACCTTCGCCTTGTCCGCGGCGGTGAAATCATCCCAGCCTGCTGCGGTGAGATCAATGCACGCACCTCCTGGGTGCTCAAGCTGGCAGGCATGGAGCCTCCCAAGCTGCTGCTCGATGTGCGTCCCACCGCCGGCATCGTCTGCCGGAAGGAGGTCCTCACCGCCAATCCTCATGAGACCTTCCTCTCCGTCTATCGCAAGATGATGGAGCACAGCTTCCGCTCCATTCCCGTCGTCGATGCCGAAAAGAAGCTCCTCGGAATGCCCACCATCCAGGAAATGGCCCAGCTTTTCCTGCCCAGCGAAGCCAAGCATGGAGCGGCCAACCGCGAAGTTTCCACCAGTGTGCACAACATGGTCGCCGCCCTCGGTGGCAGGTTGATTGGCGCCACTGAAGGCACCGAGAAAGTTGAGGAACTCATCCTCGTCGTCGCCGCTTCCAGTGTCGAGACCACGCGCGAACGAGCCCGCCAGTTTCCCGCTCATCAGCTGGTCCTCGTCACAGGCGACCGGCCGGATGTTCATGCCCTCGCCATGGAGCTTGGCGTGCGCTGCCTGGTGGTGACGGGCGGCTTCACTCCCTGGGACAGCCTTCTGGATCAGGCCCAGACCAAAGGAGTCAGCATCATCTGCGCCCCTCAGGACACGGCCAGCGCCTCCCAGCTCATCCGCTTCTCCCGCCCCATCGCTGAAGCGCTCATCCACGACTATCTCTCCTTCACCACCCGCACGCCGCTGCGCGAGATCATCCATGCCGTTCAGGATTCTCACCAGCCACTCTTCCCGGTCATTGATGAAGAAACGGGCCGCCTGGAGGGTGTCTTCTCCAAGTCCGACCTTGTTGAGGTGCCCAGGACCAAGCTCGTCCTGGTTGATCACAACGAATTCTCCCAGGCTGTCGCCGGAGCCGATGAAGCCGACATCCTCGAAGTGATCGACCACCACCGCCTCAGCGGCAACCTGCGCACCAAAGAACCCGTGCGCTTCATCAACGAGCCGGTGGGAAGCAGCAGCACGATCGTCGGCATCATGTTCCGCATGAGGGGGCTGACGCCCGACAAAGGCACCGCCATCTGCCTCTGCGCCGGCCTGATCTCCGACACCCTTCACCTGACCAGCCCCACCACCACCCAGACAGACCGCGAGATCCTTGAGTGGCTCTCCAAAGTCGCCGGCGTGGATGCCGCACAGTTTGTGAAGGACTTTTTTGCAGCTGGCTCCCTCCTGCGCGAAGCCACGCCCGCCCGTGCCATCGAAGGTGACCGCAAGGTCTTTGAGGAGAACGGCTGGCGCATCAGCATCAGTCAGATTGAGGAAATGGGCCTCGACGAGTTCTGGAAGAAGCAGACCGAGCTGCATGAAGCGCTCACCTCGCTCTGCAAGGCCCACAGCCTCCACTTCGCCTGTCTCATGGTCACTGACATCACCATGCACCACAGCGTTCTGCTCATCGCAGGAGACAAGCGTGTAGCCGCCGCCATCGACTACCACGAGCGCAGCCCGCAGATTTATGACATGCCCGGGGTCGTGAGCCGGAAAAAACAGCTCTTCCCCTACCTGAGCAACCTCGTCAGCAAGCTGACTCCGCCGTGACCTTCGGGAGCGATCCCGAATCATCCTCTGTTTGACGGCGGATTCAGTCCCATGATGGTGGTGAACAAGGCCGCGTGCAGGATGATTGCTGGAAAGGCCCAGGGGCCGGACGTATGAAAAGGCCTC
>CALDGV010000700.1 GCA_937941745.1 uncultured Prosthecobacter sp.
CGAACGCGACCTTTGCGGACGCCGGTTTCAATGCGGCCTATGTCTTCGCGGACAAGACGGGCCGCTGGCTGCTCGCCGCTTCCTACAGCGAAGGCGTGGTCGGCTTGTCCGCGATCCAAAACGGCCGCGTGACCGGCATGCCGGTTGTGACGCTCGAAACGGGCAAGAAGGCCCATTGTATCCAGGCCGATCCGGCGAACCGCTTCGCCTTCGTCCCGCACGTGGGCGAGCTGAACAAGGTGGAGCAGCTCCGTTTCGACGCGCAAGCCGGCACGCTCACGCGCAACACGCCATCGCATCTGCCCGGTGGCGTGGGCGAGGGACCGCGGCACATGCAGTTCCACCCGAACGGAAAGTGGGTCTACTTCGTGAACGAGCAGGGGAAGAGTGTGACTCTGTGCGATTATGATGCAGGGAAAGGCACGCTCAAAGCCCGCCAAAGCGTGCCCACCGTGCCTGAGGAATGGCGCGACAAAGGCTCCTGCGCCGACATCCACATCAGCGCCGACGGCCGCTTCGTCTATGCCTCGAATCGCGGCCACGACAGCCTCGCTGCCTTCGCCGTGAACGCGGAAAATGGCACGCTCACCGCGCTCGGCCAGACACCGACGGAGAAAACGCCTCGCTCCTTCTGCCTCGTGCCTGGCGATGCCTTCGTCATCTCTGCCGGAGAAGGCTCTCACCGCCTCATCGTCTTCCGTCGCGATGCGCAGACCGGAGCACTCCTGCCGCTGAAAACCTATGATTGTGGCAAAGGCCCCGCCTGGGTGACGAGTGTGAAACTCAACTGACCGAATCCTTATGAAGAGCCTCCTCTCCGTCCTGCTCATTTCCATTTTGAGCATCCCGTTTCAGTCATTTGCGCAAAAGCCAAACATCCTGTGGTTTGTCGTCGATGACATGTCGCCGAATTTTTCCTGCTACGGTGAGGAACTGATCCAGACGCCTGCGGTGGACAAGCTGGCGGCACAGGGAACCCAGTTTACAAGGGCCTATGTGACCGCGCCAGTGTGCTCCGCGTGCCGCTCGGCGCTGATCACCGGCATGTATCAGACCACCATTGGTGCGCATCATCACCGCAGTGGACGTGGTGAGATCAAGATTCGCCTGCCTGACGGTGTGCGCCCGGTGCCGGAGTTGTTTCAGCAGGCGGGCTACTTCACCTGCATCGGCAGCGGCCTGTCGGACGTTGATCATCGCGGAGTGGCCTTTGCAGAAGGAAAAGGCAGGAAGAAGGCACGTGGTGGCTCGCGACTCGGCAAAACGGACTACAACTTCGAGTGGGATGCGAAGATGTATGACAGCCACGACTGGGCGGGGCGTGGAGACAAGCCCTTCTTCATGCAGGTGCAGCTCCATGGCGGCAAGCTGCGCGAGGGTGATGAAAAGGCACGTGCAGCCTTCCGGGAGCGCGTCATCATGGAGCTCGGCAGTGCCACGGCCCCAGCCAAGGTCATGCTGCCACCCCATTTTCCGCGTGACCCGGTCCTGCTGGAGGACTGGGCTCTCTATCTGGATGCCGTGCGTCTGACGGACATGCATGTGGGCCACGTCATTGCACGGTTGGAAAAGGAAGAACTGCTGGAGAACACGCTGGTCATCTTCATGACTGACCACGGCATCAGCCACGCGCGCGGAAAGCAATTTCTTTACGACGAGGGCACGCATGTGCCCTTCATCGTGCGCGGACCTGGAATTGCCAGGGGCGCCGTGCGCAAGGATTTGATTGAGCACATCGACATGGCGGCGCTCTCGCTGGCTGCCGCCGGCCTCCCCATTCCCGCCACGATGCAGGGGCGTGACATCTTCGCGAAGGGCTACCAGCCACGCGAGGCGGTCTTTGCCGCGCGCGACCGCTGCGATGAGACCGTCGAACGGCTCCGCAGCGTCCGCACGGACCGCTTTCTGTATGTTCGCAACTTCCATCCTCAGCGCCCGCACCTCCAGCCAAACGCCTACAAGGACGGCAAGTCCATCGTGCAGACGCTGCGCAGCCTGCATGAGGCGGGAAAACTGCCTTCCGTGGCGGAGGATCTTCTTTTCAGTCCGACGCGACCTGCCGAGGAACTTTACGAATACCAGGGCGACCGCTTTCAAGTCACCAACCTCGCCACGAATCCGGATTTCAAGGCGCAACTGGAGGCGCATCGAGCCAAGCTCGACCGATGGATCACCTCCAGCGCAGACAAAGGTCCCGAATCCGAGGCCATGTATGACAGCGACATGGTTGAATACCTCAAAAAGCCCAATCCCGAAGTCGCCCGCAACATCGCGCTTATGAAGCAGTGGGCGAAAGAGGGAAAATAGACGATGCCAGAAGCGCTCTGCATGAAACTTCTCGCAATTCTTCTGATCTCATTTGCCGCGGCCCAGCCGGTCTTTTCGGCACGTCCGAACATCCTCTTCATCTACACCGACGACCACTCCTACCGGACGCTGTCCTGCTATGAAGGCGCGGAGCCGTGGGCGCGGACGCCAAACATGGACCGTCTCGCGGCGCGTGGCGTGCGCTTCACACATGCCTACATCGGCACCTGGTGCATGCCCTCCCGCACCACGATGCTGACGGGCCGGCACCAATACGGCGTCGAGACCATTCGCATGAAGCCGCCGTATCCCGGTGCGACTTATGATCCGGAGAAATGCCGCTTCTGGCCCGCAGTCTTCCGTCAGCAGGGCTACCACACCGCGCAGATCGGCAAGTGGCATGCTGGCAATGACGCCGGCTTCGGCCGCGACTGGGATCACCAGATCGTGTGGAACCGTCCGCGTCATCCCGACAACGCGCCGAACTACTACCATGACCAGCTCATCTCCATCGACGGCGGCGAACCGAAGGTGGTGAAAGGCTACTCCACCGACAACTACACACGCTGGGCAGTCGATTACATCAAGGGTGCCAACCGTGATGCCAGCAAGCCCTGGTATCTCTGGCTCTGCTATGGTGGCGTGCACGCTCCCTACACGCCTGCAGAGCGCCATTTGAACGACTATCCCGACGCCAGAGTCGCCACACCGGCGGACATTTATCCGCCGCGTCCCGGCAAGCCCGGCTACATGCAACAGATCGCCGCTTGGGAAAAGGGGGCTGATGGCGAGCCCGTGCTGAGCGACAAAGCGATCGGCAGCGAGGTGGGTGATGACATGGCGCGTGATCGCGGCCGCTCTCTCTCGAAATGGTCACGTCAGTATCATCAAGCCGTGCGTGCGCTGGATGAAGGCATCGGCCAGGTGCTCGCCGCGCTGGAGGAGAGCGGCCAGCTTGCGAACACACTTGTCGTTCTCACCGCCGACCAAGGTTATGCCTGGGGGCAGCACGGGTTCCGCGCGAAGCTTGCGCCTTATGACGCGAACATCCGCTCTCCGCTCATCATTTCCATGCCAGGCACCCTCCCTGAGGGCAAGGTGTGTCGCACGCCTGTCGGTGGAGCCGATCTGCCGCCGACCTTTTTCCGCTTCGCCGGGCTGGAACTGCCCTGGGAGATGCATGGTCATGATCTGACGCCTCTTTTGAAGAACCCGGACGCCACATGGCCGCACACCACGATGCTGCCCTTCACTGCGGATAAATTTGGCGCGGACTGTGACACAGTGCCGCCTCCTCCGGGCAACAGGCACAAGGCGGGTGTGCCGTGGTATGTGATGACCATCGAAGGCCGCCACAAATACATCCGCACCCTGGAGGCCGGGGCGCCGGAGGAACTCTACGACCTCGAATCGGATCCCGAAGAGCTGACGAATCTCGCTGGCCATCCTGAGAATGCTGAACTTCTACGGAAGCTGCGTGCTGCTGCGATGGCTGAGCTCAAGCGCACTGGCGCCAAGATGGTGAGCACGCTTCCGTCATTCAAAAGTTGAACCTGCCTTTCATCATCATGCGACTGCTCTTCATTTTCTGCGCCATCTTTCCACTGTTTTTTGTCTCGGCGGTTCAGCCCAATGTCATCTTCATCATGGCAGATGATCAGGGCAGCGTGGACCTCGGATGTTATGGCGCGAAAGACCTGCATACGCCGCACATGGATGCGCTCGCGGCCAGCGGTGTGCGCTTCACACAGTTTTACTCTGCGGCGCCGGTGTGCTCGCCATCCCGTGCCGGAGTATTGACCGGCCGCTGGCCGGTGCGTGCGGGTGTGCCTGGCAATTGCGCCTCGCAGAAAGGCGCGAAGGGTGCCCTGCCGCCGGAGGAGGTGACAATGGCGGAGATGTTCAAGGCCGCTGGCTATGCTACGGCGCACATCGGCAAGTGGCACATCGGTTACACACCGGAGACCTCGCCGCTGGCCCAGGGATTTGACCATAGCTTCGGACACATGGGCGGTTGCATCGACAATCGGTCACACTTCTTCTACTGGCAGGGACCGAACATTCACGACCTCTGGCGCAATGGCACCGAAGTCTTTCATGACGGGGAATTCTTTCCTGATCTCATGGTGCGGGAGGCTGTGGAGTTCATCAAAGTGCAGCGCGACCGGCCTTTCTTCATCTACTATGCCCTCAACACACCGCACTACCCTTACCAGGGCGATGCCAAATGGTTGGAACACTTCAAGGACATGCCTGATCCGCGCAGGCTTTATGCGGCCTTTCTCGCCGCCCAGGATGAGCGTCTCGGAAAGTTGTTTGCTAAGCTCGACATGCTCGGTCTTCGCGAAAACACGATCATTGTCTTCCAGAGCGACAACGGCCACTCCACCGAGGAGCGCGCGCACTTCGGCGGCGGCAGCGCGGGGCCGCTCCGTGGCGCCAAGTTCAGCCTGCTGGAAGGCGGTATCCGCCTCCCCGCCATCATTTCCTGGCCAGGCCATCTGACAAAGGGGGAAGTGCGTGACCAGGTGGCGCATGCCTGTGACTGGCTGCCCACACTCGCCGAGCTGACCGGCATCAAACCGCCGCAAACGCATCTCGACGGCCGCAGCCTCGCCGCCGTCATCCGTGATGCCAAAGCGCCCTCACCTCATGAAAATCACGCGCTCCACTGGCAGGTCGGTGCTGGGCACAATGCCGACTGGGCTGTGCGTGAAGGCAGTTGGAAGCTCATTGGCCACTCTCGCGACACCAGCAGCTCGGACGGCAAGTCCACCAAGCTCGAAAACTTGCTTTTCGATCTTTCCAGAGACCCTGCTGAAAAAATCAACCTGGCTGAAAAGCATCCTGACATCCTCGTTCGCTTGACCAAACTGCACGACGAGCATCTCCGCTAATCCATCCCTCATGCGTCATCTCCTTCTCATCGCCATCCTTTGTCCGTTGCTCTCCTTGGCTGCCGGGAAAGCACCCAACATCCTGCTCATCCTGCCGGATCAGATGCGTGCCAGCGCGATGGGTTGTGATGGCAACAAGGAGGTCCGCACCCCGAACATTGACCGCCTTGCTGCCGAGGGCATCCGTTTCAAACGAACCTATACGAATGTGCCCGTCTGCTGCCCGGCGCGCGCCATTTTGATGACCGGCACCTATCCGCATGTGAACGGCATGATGGCGAACGACCTCCGTCTGCGTGAGGAGCAGGTCACGATCGCCGAAATCCTGCGCGATGCGGGCTATCGCACAGGTTTCATCGGCAAATGGCACCTCGATGGCGGGCCGCGCGAGCCGGGCTTCGTGCCGCCAGGACCGCGAAGGCAGGGTTTTGAATTTTGGGCAGCCTACGAATGCCACCACAAGCACTTCCAGCCCGATTACTTCCGTGACACGCCGGAGCGCATCGTGGTGGACAAGTTCGAGCCCGAGGCTTCCTGCGATTTCGCGGTCGAGTTCCTCAAGTCACAACCCAAGGACAAGCCCTTCTTCCTCACCGTGCAGATGGGGCCGCCGCATGATCCGTATGGAGCCCCGGAGAACTACATGAAACTCTACGACGCGCAAAAACTCACGCCGGACGCAAGCTGGCAGGCCGGCAGTGAAGGGCGGCCGACACCGAAAGCCGGATTGCGCCGCGGCCCGCTGGCCAACCGATTCGTGCCGGTTGGCGGCAGGGAGGAGATTGCCGCTTACTATGCCGCGATCACCGCGATCGACGATCAGGTGGGCCGTCTCCTTTCCACGCTAAAGGAAACCGGCGCGGATGAGAACACGATCATCCTCTTCACCTCCGATCACGGCGACATGCTGGGCAATCATGGCCTGAGGCGCAAACGCAAGCCGCACGATGAATCCGCCCGAGTCCCTGGCATCCTGCGCTGGCCAGCCCGTGTGCCAAAGGGACAGGTCGTGGACACGCTCTTCAGCCACATTGACATGCCGCCAACGCTCCTCGCACTGGCTGGCCAGGAAGTTCCCAAGAACATGCAGGGCAGCGACGTTTCCCGGGTCGTCTTTGGCCAGACGCAAGATGGACCCGAAGCCGTGCTGCTGCAGATCTTTGTGCCGTTTAATCCCGATGGCATTGCCACACCTTGGCGTGGCATCATTACGAAGGACCACACCTATGCGAGGTATGAAAACGAGCCCTGGGTGCTCTTCGACGACAAGGCGGATCCGCATCAAATGAAAAATCTCGCCGCCGATCCTGAAGCGAAGGACCTGCGTCAGAAACTCGACTCCCAGCTCGCCGCATTGATGAAAAAGCATGGCGACTCATGGAACTTCAACTCCAGTGAACTCGTCGAGGAAGGGGGCCGCCTCTACAAGAACGGCACCTTTTATACCATGCAGGAATATCTCGACTGGGCGAAGGCCAATCCAGATAAGGCAAATTGAGCCGGTTAAGGCCTTTCTTGGCAGTGCACTGCTTGCAGTGAAGAATCGTCGGGCTGCTTCAGAGAGTGTGGGTTGTTTCGATACGTAGATTTGGATGTGCGTATCGCTCAAGTTCTGACCATTCCAGCTGCCTTCCTCCTTGGTTGGGGGGCAGAAGCTCGTGGGGTGGACTTGTTCTCATCAAAGGTGTTGCCGCTGCTCAAGCAGCGCTGCTTCGAGTGCCACTCGCACGAGAGGAAGATCAAAGGCGGCCTCGCGCTGGATTCGAAAGCAGGATGGGAGAAGGGCGGCGACAGCGGTTCGTCCATTGTTCCTGGAAAGCCGGAGGCCAGTCTGCTGATCAAGGCGGTCAGTCACGTCGAGAAAGACCTCCAGATGCCGCCGAAGAAGATGCTGCCGGCAGCGGAGATCGAGCTACTAAAGGAATGGATTCGCCAGGGTGCGCCGGATCCCCGGCCTGCGGCCGTGGCGGGCACGGATTTGAAGATGGATGATGCTTGGGAAGCCGAGTTTCAAAAGCGGCTCGACTGGTGGAGCCTCAAGCCGATGCGGAAGTCCGTCCATGGCAGCGTGGACGGCTTCATCATCGCCGCCCAAAAGGCCGCTGGACTCGAGATGGCTCCGTCCGCCCCTGATGAGGTCCTGAAACGACGGCTGAGCTTTGTCCTCACCGGCCTGCCACCCGTCGTGCATCCGGACCATCCTACCTTCGAGGCCTATGTCGAGGCGCTGCTTGCCTCGCCGCACTTTGGCGAGCGCTTCGCCCGCCACTGGATGGATGTGGTGCGCTACACCGACACCTATGGCTACGAGTGGGACAACCCAGCCAAGGGTTCCCACGAATACCGCGATTACCTCATCCGCGCCTTCAACGACGACATCGGCTTCGACCAGCTCGTGCGCGAACAGCTTGCCGGCGATCTGTTGCTGAAGCCGCGCCTTCACTCATCCGCGCAGACGAATGAAAGCCTCATCGGCCCGATGTTTTACCACATGGGCGAGCATCGCCATGGCAGCAGCCTGATGTTCAACGGCATTCATCAGGAGATGGTGAACAACAAGATTGATGCCTTCTCGAAAGCCTTCCTCGCCACCACCGTCGCCTGTGCCCGCTGCCACGACCACAAGCTGGAGGCCGTTTCCCAGCGCGACTACTACGCGCTCGCCGCCATGTTCACCACACCGCGCTGGACCACACGCGCGGTGGATGCGCCCGGCAAGAATGGCGTTGCCATGGCCAAGCTCAAAGAGCTGCGAAATGCCATCCGCGATGAATTGGCGAAACTTTGGATGCAGCCACTGACTGCTGAGGCGGTGCAAAAATGGGCTGCAGGTCATCAAGACGCCCTGAAGGGCATTGGCGCTCCGCTCGCCACGCCCGCAGATTTGCAGAAACTCTCTGAAGCCTGGCGAAAAGACCGCGAGTCAGCTCGCAAGGCCAATGCCGCCTTCAAGCCGGCTTCGCTGGCGAAGTGGGTGTTTGAGGGCGAGGGTTTCGCAGACGGCCCGACGGACGATGGGACACCGCTCATTGCCCTTGAAGGCGAAAAGGTCGTTACGCAGCTGCTTTCTCGCGGGTGGCATTCGCACGCGCTCAGCTCGAAACTGCCGGGCAGCCTGCGCATGCCGCCCCAGCACCTCGTTCCCGGCAGGTTGGTCAGTCTCCAGGTGGCCGGGGGTGAGTTTGGCGGCCACCTTGTGGTGGATGACCATGCCTTCCAGAACGAGACGGTGGCTTTCTACACAAACTCCGAGCCGCAATGGAAGGCTTTCGCCGATGCCGCGCTCACCAACGGCGCCCAGCAGGTTACCATTGAGTTCTGCACCTCGTCGCTGAATCCCAACTTCCCGCCTCGCACCGGTTTGGCGAAGGGACTGAAGAACAACGACTTTGGCTATGACAAACGAAGCTGGATCAGCATCACCGGCATTGTCACCCATGACACAGCAGGCGCTCCGCAGGACGAGCTCGATGCTTTTGCGGGCTTGTATGGAGGCAGCGAAGCTGCGGATCCCTGGCGGCGCATCGCCGCCTGGTTCAATGCTGCCGTGCAGCGCTGGGGCGAGCAAACCCCGCAGCCCGGAGATCGCCAGGTGCTCAGCTGGCTTCTCGAAAATGAGTTGCTGCCGAACAAAGCCGCCCCGGGAACGAGGCTCGCCGGGCTCGTCGCTGATTATCGCCGGGTGGAGTCTGCGATTCCTTTTTCCCGCACCGTCAACAGCATGGACGAGCGCGAGGTGATGCCGGTGAAATACCCGCTCAATGTGCGTGGCAATGTCGATGTCACCGGCGAGCTGGTCGAGCCTGCCTCGCTGAAGATGCTGCAGGGCGAACGGGTCGCGGATCGCCTTGCCCTCGCGGAGTCGCTGCTGCACCCGGAGCATCCTCTCACTGCGCGGGTCTATGTGAACCGCGTCTGGCAGTGGGTTTTTGGCACGGGCCTCGTCTCTACCCCTGATGACTTCGGACGCCTGGGTGACAAGCCTTCGCATCCCGAACTGCTGGACTGGCTGGCCCGTGATTTCATCCGCGACGGCTGGTCCACCAAGAAACTGGTGCGCCGTCTGGTGCTCAGCCAGACCTTCCGCCAATCTGGCCAGGCCATCGAGGCGGCGCGTGAGCGCGATCCGGCCAACCGGCTGCTGTCTTATTATCCCACACGGCGGCTGGAAGCAGAGGCCATCCGCGACTCGCTGCTTGCCGTCTCCAGCAGGCTCGATCCGCAGCTGTTTGGACGGTCGATTCTGCCTTATCGCACGGCCGAAGATGACAAGAAGCGCTTTTTTTCAGGCCCGCTTGATGGTCATGGCCGCCGCTCGATCTACCTGCAGATGTCGATCATGGAGCCGCCGAAGTTTCTCTCCGGCTTCAACCTGCCCGACCTCAAGCTGCCCACCGGCAAACGGGATGTGACCAATGTGCCCTCACAGGCGCTCATCCTGCTCAATGATCCTTTCGTGAAGGC
>CALDGV010000701.1 GCA_937941745.1 uncultured Prosthecobacter sp.
GAAATCGCCGCCACCACCACCACCGCCTTCACGGTCGGCATTGTCCATGCGCACATCGCGGCCGCGGAAGGTCGCACCTTCGATGCTGGTGAGCACCGCAGGGGCAAGCTCTTCGGGCACTTCGACGAAGCTGCACTTTGGCAGCACGTCGATGCTGCCGATGCTGCCCGCCGGGATCTGGCAGGTGTTGTAAATGATGCCGGCGATGTCGCCGGGGCGTGCATGATCCATGCCGCCGATGTTGATGAACAGGCGCTTCATGCCCTCAGCGGGCGGGCGGGGGCCGGCGGGGCGTGTCGGGCGGCCGTCGCCACCTTCTCCGCCGCCCTGGGGCGCTCCTTCAGGGCGCTCACGCGGCACGAATTCCTTCTGCGGCCGGTCCTTCTTCACCGGGGCGCGGTCTTCATGGATCTGCTCGCCTTCGCGGGCGCCTTCCTTCATCCAGAGGTCCAGCAGAGCGCTGGCCACGTCGGTGATCTGGAAGCCGGCATCCAGCAGGCGCTGAATGGTGTGCTCGTGCTTGGAGTACTCGCCGGATTCCAGCGTTGCCTTCAGCAGCTCAAAGCTCTGATCGACCAGCTTCGTCTCGACTTCCTCCTGCGAAGGCACCTTGGTGCGCTCGACCTTCGCGTTCGTGAAGCGCTGGATGCGCTGCATCAGGTAGATTTCGCGGCCGGCGACAAGGCTGACGGCCGTGCCCTTGCGACCGGCGCGGCCTGTGCGGCCAATGCGGTGCACGTAGTCCTCCGTATCGTAGGGCAGCTCATAGTTCACGATGAGGTCCACGTCGTTCACGTCGAGACCGCGCGCGGCCACGTCCGTGGCGATGAGCACCTCAATGTTGCCGCTGCGGAAATTGCGCATCACGCGCTCACGCATCATCTGGTTCAGATCGCCATGCAGACGGTCGGCGGCATAACCACGGCCCACGAGAGCGTCGGTGACGTCATCCACAGCCTTCTTGGTGTTCGCAAACACGATGGTCAGGCGCGGGTCTTCCATGTCCAGCACGCGGCAGAGCACTTCGGTTTTGCTGCGGCCCTGTACCTCGTAGTAGCGCTGCTCGATGGTCGGCACCGTGAGCGCCTTCTGCTCGATGGTGATGGTGGCGGCATCGTGCGTGTAGCGGTCGATGAGGCGGCGGATGCGAGGGTCAAAGGTGGCTGAGAAGAAGATGGTCTGGCGCTTTTCAGGCAGCGCCTCCATGAGCTTCTCGATGTCCTCGGCGAAGCCCATGTCGAGCATTTCATCCGCCTCATCAAAGACAAGGACCTTGAGGCCGTCCAGACGCAGGGTGCCGCGGTCCACGAAGTCCAGGATACGGCCTGGAGTGCCGACGACGATCTGGGAGCCGGCCTGGAGGGCGCGGATCTGACGATCATAAGAAGCACCACCATACACCGGCGTGGCTCGCAGGCCTTCCTTGAAGCTGACGACCTTGTGCAGCTCGGCGCAGACCTGCTGGGCCAGCTCACGCGTGGGGCAGAGCACCAGCGCCTGGGTGCGGCGGTCGGCAGCATCCACGAGCTGGATGGCGGGCAGGCCAAAGGCCAGCGTCTTGCCGGAGCCGGTCTGGCTCTGGCCGACCACATCGCGGCCGGTGAGGGCCACGGGGATGGCTTCCGCCTGGATGGGGGAGGGTTGTTCAAAGCCCTGGGCCTGGATGGCCTGGAGCAGTTCAGGGGCGAGGCCGAGATCGGCGAATGTCTTTTCCATGTCGTTTCCTTGTCTAATTACCGGCGGTGAGGCTCCAAAATGTGGGCAACCCGTCCGCCGTAAAAGCGTCCACGCAGAGCGGGACGGGGACACCGCCAAACCATGGCGGGCTACAAGGCAAACATCGGCCCCAAGAGGGGTAGAAGCCGGAAAAACCGGCGCAGAGAGTTCCACATATCCTCCTTTTGGCAAGCTTGGATATGGGAGAGGACGCTTCAGCAGCCCTCAAAAGCCGGCGGAAGCATCAAGAACTGGGCTCTTTCCCATCGCATTGCTTGACAGTTCCACTGCTTTCCCGTGAACGTACCTTTCTCCCGAACCTGTGACCCAGTATTTCCTTTCCAAAGGCGGCAAGACCGTCGGCCCATGCACCCTTGATGACCTGCGCAGTTATCTGGCCTACGGCTCTGTGGCTGATCGCGATCTTGTGCGCCGGCAGGATGAGGAAGACTGGCGCGAACTCCGCCAGCTGGAGGAACTCCAGCTCGATCAGGGGATGGACTTCGTGCAGGACATCACCCGCAAACGCCGTGTGGCTCGTTACCGGGACTATGAGAAGGTGCCCCTGCCCAAGAGGGCAGGCTGGGTACTCAAGGAAATGGCGGTCGGCTTCTTTTTCTTTCCGCCCCGCCTTTGGCGTGCTGCCGCCTCGGTGCTGCAGGAACGGATTTACCGCCGGGCTGCCGATGAAGCGGGCTTCCTGAAATGCTGGCCAAGGTGGGTCGAATACTTCGTCCAGTTCATGCTGATCGTGAATGCCGCCGTCTGGCTGCTGCTGCTGTGGATCATCACCAGCAACAGCATGCCCATCGTGAGGGAAGTGGTGAAGCTGATGAAGACCGGCATCGCCGACCTGCAGACCTGGATGGGCAGCTAAGCAGGCCTGCCCCGTGCGCTCAGATCACTCGGCGAAAGCCTCACTGACCAGTTCGCCGTCGAAATGGCCAGGCTTCTCGATGCCAAGCAGCCAGAGCACCGTGGCGGCGGTGTCGTAGGTCATGATGGACTTTTTACCGATGGCACGACCCTTGGTCACGCCCTTGCCCCAGGCCACCCAGGGGATGTGCACATCCGTCGGCACCGGGCGGAAGTGATTTTTCTCACTGCCGCCGTGGTCGGCGGTGAGGATGATCGTGCTGCTGTCCTTGATGCCGGCCTTGTCGATGGCTTCCAGCACCTGGCCCAGGGCCTGATCACAAACTTTGAAGGCCTCCATCTGCTCAGGCGAGCCCCAGCCATGCTTGTGACCGGCGCTGTCGGCATCTGGAAAGTGGATGAAGCAGAGCACTGGTTTCTTTGCGAGGATGTAGGGCACTGCCTGGGCCACCACCCCTTGGGCAGGAACGAGCTTTTTCTCCTCAGAAGCTGGCACCGGCTTCTCATCATACACCCCGCCGCAGTCGAAGACATCAATCGTGCCTGGCTTCCACAGGTGGCGGAACTTGATCTTGCCGCAGAAAAGCGCTGTGGAAGTGGCTGGACTGGCCTGCTTGGCCAGTTCAAAAACGGTCGGCACCTTCACCGTGCCGCGCAGGGGGAAGTAGTCATTCCAGTCAATGCCATGCTTCGAGATGTCCACACCTGTGAGCATGGCAGTGTGGGAGGGCAGCGTCTTCGAAGGCAGGATCGTGTTCGCGGCGAAGGTGTGCGCCCCCTCGGCCGCGAGACGCTTGAAGTTCGGCATTTCGGCCTTCTCAATGATGCTAGGGTTGCCACCGTCAAAGCTGATGACAAACACGTGCTCCGTGCGTGGAGCGGCGGAGGCAAGCAGGGGCAGAACGAGTAGGCAGACGAGCGGACGAATCATGGGAGGAATCAAAACGGCCTTCAGAAGGGCTTCATCCAGGCTTTTTTGAAGAGCCTGACACTGCCGGGATCGTCTGGGAGGGCGGCGAGAAGGGCGGCGATGCTTTTTTCATGCCCAGGCAGCACCAAGTCCGGCCGGATGTCTGCCAGCGGCTGCAGCACGAAGCGGCGGAGATGCAGGCGCGGATGCGGGACGATCAGGACGGGATCATCACTGACATAATCTCCTGCATAGAGCAGATCGAGATCGAGGGTGCGTGGGGAGTTTTTTTCCCGGACAGCAGGCCTGCCCAGGATCTGCTCGATGACCTGCAGATGGCCATGCAGCGCCTGCGGCGTGCAGGCAGCCTCGATTTCCACCACGGTGTTGAGAAAGGCCTGTGTGCCGGGAGCGCAGTCCACCGGCTCAGTTTCATAAATGCCTCCCGCCAGGATGATGGAGGGCTGCAGGCGCTCCACGAGCAGCGCCAGCCCACGCTGCAGGTTCGCCTCCCGGTCACCCAGATTGGTGCCGAGAGCGATCCCGAAGAGCATGTTGGGTGTGGCCGACAAGGGACAGGTTACTTCAGCCCAAGCACATCCTGCATGTCATAGAGGCCGGCGGGCTTGTCAGCCAGCCAGCGGGCGGCGCGAACGGCGCCGTTGGCGAAGGTGTCGCGGCTGCTGGCCTTGTGGGTCAGTTCGACACGCTCACCGACATTGGCAAAAATCACGGTGTGATCGCCAACGACATCGCCACCGCGCACGGCATGCACCCCGATTTCGGTCTTGGTGCGTGCGCCGACATCGCCAAAGCGGCCGTGGCGGCAGTCGGAGTCATACTGGAGCTCACGCACGTCTGCCAGGATCTCCACCAAGGTGCGGGCAGTGCCGCTGGGGCTGTCCTTCTTCAGACGATGGTGCATCTCGACGACCTCAAGGTCGAAGTCGGGGCCGAGAAGTTCGGCGGCTTTGCGGGTGAGCCAGAAGAGGGTGTTCACGCCAACGCTGAAGTTCGAAGCGAAGACGATGGGGATGCTCTTGGAGGCATCCTTGATGGCAGCGAGCTCTTCGTTGGTATGGCCGGTGGTGCCGATCACGAGGCCTTTCTTCTGCTTCAGCGCCTCGGCGATCAGCTCGGTGGTGAAATGATGGGAGGTGAAGTCGATCACGCAGTCCGACTTGGCGAGCGCGTCGGGGAAGGAGTCGCCAAGATCGATGGCAGCACCGACTTCGACGCCCTGGTTCTGGGCGGCGGCGAGCACGGCCTGGCCCATGCGGCCTTTGCATCCGGTGACGAGGAGTTTGGGAGAGGACATAAGGGCGCGGAGGGTGGAGGGCGGGCCGAGGTTTTCAACCTCGGAGACGCCTTGAGACAAAGTCTGGCGGATTCGGCACGCGGTGCCGGCCTGGCTGTCAGGGTGCCGTGCGAACCTGCTTCACCAGTTCCTCCACAGCCCGGGTGATCTTCTCTTCGACATCCGGGGTGTAATGGGCTCGGTGGCCGTATTCATACATGCCGGTCACACCTTCGTAGCCGCCCTCCTGGAGCACCCGCAGGCTGGGGATGTAGCTGAGCAGGTCGTTGTTGTAACCGCTGACCCAGGTGCTGTTCCAGCCGTGGGCCGCTTTGAATTTGAGGGAGTAGTCCACCACCGTCTCGCCCGTGAGGGCGATGTAGGTCAGCTCAGGGCCGAAGCTCCAGACCTGGACCGGGTAGGTGACACGGTCGGGCGGTGCACCGAGGGTTTCATACTGGCGGATGAAGTGCTGGAACTCCCGGCGTGGCATGCCGCTGAGATGGGGGAGCCGTTGTTTGAGCTCCTCCAAAGGCAGGCCAGGCTCCAGAAGAAGTTCTGTGCGGCCCATGGCGACCTTCAGCGGGCCGGAAAGAGGTGTCATGGGCCCGCTGACCACCTGCCGCACGGCTTCGGCAAGGATGCGGCCATACATGCGGGCAAGTTCGGTGGCCTCGATGTCCTTGCCCCGGATGCGTGGCAGAGGGTTGGCATCGCCGCCGCAATTCTGCACGAAGAGCGCAAGCGTGCCGGGGAAGGTTTTTTCCAGCTCGACCTGGGCAAAACCGGCGTAGTCGCCATTGATGGCGAGGCCGCCGAGCGCGGTGGTGTGGCAGGAATAGCCAAAAAGCACCGCCCGAAGGCTGCCCTGGCTCTTCACGGCGAGGACGGGTACGTCCTGGTCCACCTGGCCGCCAAGTTTCCGGCTTTCGGGCCCCCGGGAACGACGTCGGTTCACGGCCACGCCAGCCAGCCCCTGCTCAAAGCTCA
>CALDGV010000702.1 GCA_937941745.1 uncultured Prosthecobacter sp.
GCCCCAAATGAGTGAGAAGCGAATCCGTCAGGCGATATTGGATTTAACTGCTGAACGAGGCGCGGGGAAGACTGTTTGTCCCTCGGAAATCGCCCGTATCGTGAAACCTGAAGACTGGCGTTCGTTGATGGTGCCGATCAGACAGGTGGCTCATGACTTGTTGAAGGCGGGAAAAATTCGGGTGACGCAGCGAGGGAAGAATGTGGAGCCGTTGACTGCCAAGGGACCGGTGCGTCTTGGATTGGGCAACACCACTAGCAAACCCGTCAGATAAGGTTCTTTTAATGCCATAACTTTCTGTGGTGACTGAGACAACCCTTGCACCCGGCCCCTTTCTTGCTCCCATCCGGCCTTTCTAACCCCTCAACTCAAGAATAGAAAATGCCCGTCGCCACCCCCGCTCAGTATCGTGCCATGCTTGATGCCGCCCAGAAAGGCGGATATGCCTACCCGGCCATCAATGTGACGTCCCTTCCTACCATCAATGGTGCTCTGAAGGCTTTCGCTGAATCCAAGTCCGATGGCATCATTCAGATTTCTACTGGTGGAGGTGAGTTCGCATCAGGCACCGCAGTCAAGGACATGGCTTTGGGGGCAATCGTGCTGGCTGAAGCAGTTCATACCCTCGCTGCCAAATATGATGTGCTTGTGGCACTTCATACCGACCATTGCCACCCCAAGAATGTGGAGAAATTCCTCAAGCCACTGCTGGCAGCTACAAAAGCCCGCCGTGACGCAGGCAAAGGCAATCTTTTCAATTCCCACATGTTTGATGGGTCCGAACTGAGCCTGGAAGAGAACATCAAGATGTCAAAAGAGCTGCTCAAGGAATGTGCGGAACTCGACATCATCCTTGAGGTTGAAGCCGGTGTTGTCGGTGGTGAAGAAGACGGCCATGACACCTCGGGCGTGGCAAACGAAAAGCTCTACACAACTCCCGAAGACATGCTGGCCGTCTACGAGGCTTTGAGCAGCATCGGCCGCTTCATGTTCGCGGCCACCTTTGGCAACGTTCATGGCAGCTACAAGCCTGGCTCCGTCAAACTCAAACCTACCATTTTGCGTGACGGCCAGGCCGCAGTAACTGGCAAGTATGGCCCGCAGGCTGAGATGGACCTTGTCTTCCATGGTGGCTCAGGAACGCCGCTCGAAGAGATCCGTGAAACCCTCGGTTACGGTGTCATCAAAATGAACATCGACACGGATACTCAGTACGCTTTCACGCGTCCGATCGTTGGTCACATGATGAAAAACTTCGACGGCGTCCTCAAGATTGACGGAGAAGTCGGTGACAAGAAGTTTTACGACCCGCGCAGCTACCTGAAAAAGGGAGAGCAAGGCCTGTGTGACCGCATGAAGGAAGCTTGCAATGACCTGCTTAGCACCGGCAAGAGCATCTTCGGCACCGTTTAGTCACGAAATCGGAATCTTCTTTGACAAGCGCCGCTCCTTTTCCGGGGGCGGCGTTTTTTGTGATCAAGGAGCAGTCTGTTGATGGGGTTCGCCACCCCTTCAAAATGGCTTCGAGCACCTACATTCCATATTGAGTGTGATGCCATTCGCAGGAGTCCTTTGAGTTCATCAGCAAGACCGGGGATGTTCTTTGTAAATGTGAACAAAATGCTTGCGCGTTAATGCTGTGCATTTATGATCGCGGCCCGTTTCCCAACGGGAAAACGTTCCTGAGTAGCTCAGCGGTAGAGCGGGTGGCTGTTAACCACTAGGTCGTAGGTTCGAACCCTACCTCAGGAGCCAGTTAATCATTAAATGGCAGAGTAGCTCAGGGGTAGAGCAGAGGACTCATAAGCCTTTGGTCGGGAGTTCAAATCTCCCCTCTGCCACCACCCCGCTGGACTACTGTGTGAGGGGTTGTTCACTTTACTGCTTGATACAGTGACGCGATGCCAAAAGTAAGGCGGTGCGTTGTTACCTTTTGAAAGCCGCAGGATCTCATCAGTTCCTCCATTTGCTGACCTGATGGAAAGCGCTCAATAGAACTGCACAGGTATTCATAGGCCTGTCTTTGTCCGGTGATCCAGCCAGCAATGCGCGGCATGACCTGCTTTAGATAGAACAGATACGCCGGACGTACCAGCGGCAGGCTGGGTAGCGAAAAGTCGAGAACGAAGAGTACTCCATCTTTGCTGAGCACGCGTTGCATTTCTTTGAGGGCTCCTGGCCATGAAGCCATGTTGCGGAGGCCAAAGGCCACAGTCAGTGCATCGAAACTTCCATCTCGAAAGGGGAGATTCATGCCGTCAGCCGCGATCAATGCATCGATTTTACGGCGCTGTGCTTCGCGCATCATAGGAACAGAAAAATCAGCGCCGATCATAATGGCTTCTGGGCAGGCAAGCTGGATTGCTGCTGCCAGATCTCCGCTGCCGGTTGCTAGGTCCAGAATTCTCGCCGGTGATCGCTCGGCCACCAGTTTGGCCGTGAATTTGCGCCACAAAACATCAATGCCAAAACTTAAGACGTGATTGGCAAGGACATAGCGGCGGGCGATCCCCGCAAAAGCTTGTTTGACGAATCCGGCGTCCTGCATGGGCAAAAGCATCCCCGTTTCAGGGATGGTGCGCTCGAGAGGACTCGAACCTCCACGATGTTACTCACTAGAACCTGAATCTAGCGCGTCTACCAATTCCGCCACGAGCGCACGAATTTGAACGGGAATTGATCTTCCTCAGATTGAAGAGGTTCTCAACTGAAAAAATGAAAATCATGCAATCGCACCTCACGGATGTGAAGGGATGCCTGTCCGCCGTCCTAAAGCAGGGTTCGTGTAGCCTGGATCCATGCGGTGTCGCCCAGAAAACGTCTGGCTTCTTCTGCGAGTGCATTAGCCTGCACATCGGTCTCAGTGATGGCAAACATGGTTGAGCCGCTGCCAGACATCAGGGCAGCTTGAACACTGCCATGATCTAGGAGCCAAGTCTTCAAGGTTGGAAGAAGACGATATTTTTCAAAGACAGGGCGTTCCAGGTCATTGACCATGGAACCCCAGGGGCAGAGCTGGGGGGCATACAGCACGCCAGGCAGCTCCTTTGATTCGGACCACTGCTTGTAAGCCCACGGAGTGGGTATGGGGAAGGGGGGTTTAATCAGCACGAGAGGTAACTCCCAGGAAAATTCAGCCGGGGTCACTTTCTCTCCCCGGCCCGCCCCATCGGCAGCGCTCGTCTCAATAAGAAAGCAGGGAACATCAGAGCCGATTCCTGCTGCTATTTCTATCAGGGTTTCGTCAGCAATGGGTGATTTGAGAAGCGTCTTGGCTGCTTTTAGGACGGTGGCAGCGTTGCTGCTACCTCCGCCCAGTCCCGCTCCATGAGGTATGCGTTTCTCAAGATGAATGCGCCAGTTGAGGGAGATGTCAGCATGGGCTTCAAAAGCCCTCAAAGCCTTGAAAGCGAGGTTTGAATCGTCGGTCGGAATCCCCGGCTGATTGCACGAAAGTTCAATGCCCGGAGGACCATCAAGCAGGCTCAGGCTGACAGTGTCAGCGATGCCGACTTTCACCAAACGGGTCAGCACTTCGTGAAATCCGTCCGCTCTTTTTCCCTTGATCTGCAACCAGAGGTTGATCTTTGCGGGAGACGAAAGCTCGATGGTGTTGGTGGGCATTGGTAAAAGCAGTGATCTTCAACTCAGGCTGCTCTGCCAAGCAAGGCCAGCATTCGGCCTGTGCGGCCTTTTTCAAGGCGGTAGGAGTAGTAGGTCGAAAGATCCGATGAGGTGCATGTGCCGCAGTCGGCGTAATGGTCGGGCAAAATTCCTCTGCCAAGGCAGGATTCGCGGATCTGTGCGGCAAAGTCCACCTCATAGGCCGGTGGCCGGATGCACGGGGCGAGTTGAACACGAATGTCCTGCGGGCGGGCTCCAAAGTGATCCTGCATCAGCTGGATTCCCACGGCGGCGATCCCCATCTCAGAGCCCTTTTTGCCTGAATGTAAAACACCAAAGGCTCCGGTGACTGGATCAGCTAGGTAAATAGCGCCGCAGTCTGCGACATAAATGCCGATCAAGAGGCTTCGTTCAGAGCTGATAAGCC
>CALDGV010000703.1 GCA_937941745.1 uncultured Prosthecobacter sp.
CTCACACGGTCGAACGCCTCCTCGCCTCGGGCGATCATGAAGTGACGATTCTGGACAGCTTCAACGACTACTACAATCCGGCCATCAAGCGTGCCAACGTCAGCGGCTTTGGTGGACGAGTGACGGTGCGTGAAGGCGAACTCACCGATGCGGCGTTCGTGCGTGAGACCTTCGAAGCTGGCAGGTTCGATGCCGTCATCCATCTGGCCGCCCGAGCAGGTGTGCGCCCCTCCATCGCCCAGCCAGAGCTTTACATCGACACCAACATCAAGGGCACCTTCCACCTTCTGGAGGCGGCCCGGAACACCGGCTGCCGCCACTTCGTCTTCGCCAGCAGTTCCTCGGTCTATGGCGTGAACAAAAAGGTGCCGTTCAGCGAGGAGGATCCCATCCTTCAGACCATCAGCCCGTATGCCATGACCAAGATGGCCGGCGAGCAGATGTGCTCCAACTACAGCCATCTCTATGGCATCAAGACCGTCTGCCTTCGCTTCTTCACGGTTTATGGTCCGCGCCAGCGCCCCGACCTGGCCATCTCCAAATTCACCCGCCTGATTGAGGAGGGGAAGCCTATCGACAAATACGGCGATGGCAGCACCGCACGTGACTACACCTTCATCAGTGACATTGTGGATGGTATCATTGGCGCGCTGAACTACCGCACCGGTCCGATTTGCGACATCTTCAACCTCGGCGGATCGCAGACGGTCACCCTCAATGACCTCATTGACACCATCGAGCAGGCTGTCGGGCAAAAAGCGCAGATCAATCACCTGCCCGACCAGCCGGGCGATGTGCCATTGACCTCCGCTGATGTCAGCAAGGCGAACCGTCTGCTGCATTTCAAGCCTACAACCACCATCGCTCAGGGGGTGCCGAAATATGTCGAATGGTTCCGTGACATGAAGGCGCGCGGCGTGGTCGTGGCCTGACTCCAGATTCGGCGCAACATCCCTCTGCCAGCCCCGTTTCCGGAGGACTTCCACCTCCATGAAACTGGTTTTCTCCCTCCTTCTCGGGCTCCCCTGCGCGCTCTTCGCCGAGCTCAGCCTTCCTCACTTTTTCTCCGACCACATGGTGCTCCAACGGGAGCGGGCCGCCGCCATCTGGGGCAAGGCGGATGCCGGTGCAGAAGTGAAGGTCGCCTTCAAGGGCAGGACGGCCAGCACCAAGGCGGGCCAGGATGGCCGCTGGCGCACGCAGATCGAAACAGGCGTGGCCGATGACCAGGGTGCCGTGCTGACGATTTCAGCAGGCGCGGACCGCCGGGAAATCCAGGATGTGCTGGTGGGTGAGGTCTGGTTCGCCTCCGGCCAGTCCAACATGTACTACACCCTGAACCGCCCGGCGGAGTATGCGGGGCTCATCGCAGAATCGAAGCATCCCGCTCTGCGCATGTTCAACGCTCCGCTCGTCACCGCCGCCGAAAATCAGGAGGACATCGCAGGTGCATGGCAGGCCGCCACCCCGGAAACCGTGCCCACTTTCTCCGCCGTGGCCTTTTTCTTCGCCCGCAAGCTTCACCTCGAACTGGGGGTGCCGGTCGGCGTCATCAAGTCCGCCTGGGGAGGCAAGCCGGTGGAGACTTTCACAAGCCGTGAAGCCCTGAACACTCTGCCAGGCACGAAAGCGCTGGTGGACACCCTCCTGAAGGAAGAATCCAGCTTCGATCCAGCCAAGGCGCAAACGGCCTACGAGACCAAACTGGAGCAGTGGAAAGCCTCCATGGCCGCCGCCAAGGGAAAATCTGCCGATGAACGCAAGCGCCTGCCCAAGAAGCCAGATGCGCCGAAACGTCCGCTGCTCACCGAGGGCAAGCCCGGCGTGCTTTTCGCCTCCATGATTCATCCCTTTGTCGGCTACACCCTGCGCGGTGCCATCTGGTATCAGGGCGAGGGCAACGCCAAGCCGGGCGCCGTGCCTTACGACCAGACCCTGCCGCTCATGATCAACGACTGGCGGAAGCGCTGGAACGACGAATTCTCATTCTACTACGTCCAGCTCGCCAGCTACCGCGCTCCCTCCACGGAACCAGGCACTGCCGATCCCTGGCCGCTTGTTCAGGACAGGATGCGCCTCGTGCTGGGCACCACGCCCAAGACTGGCATGGCGGTCATCAATGATGTCGGTGAAGCCAACGACATCCACCCTCGGAACAAAAAAGACCCAGGCGAACGGCTGGCACGCTGGGCCCTAGCCAAGGACTACGGACGCGAACTGGTCTATTCCGGACCTCTCTTCAAATCGAGCGAGGTGAAGGAGGGAGCCATCCGCGTCAGCTTTGACCACAGCGGAACAGGCCTGAAGGCCCGCGATGGTGGTCCGCTGAAGCGTTTCGAGATCGCCGGAGCCGACAAGGTCTGGAAATGGGCGGATGCCAGACTTGATGGCAAGGATGCTGTGCTGGTCAGCAGCAGCGAAGTGAAGCAGCCCGTGGCCGTCCGTTATGCCTGGGCCTCCAATCCTGAAGGTGCCAACCTCGTGAACAGTGAGGGATTGCCTGCTTCTGTTTTCAGAACCGATGACTGGGACGACGTGGAAGTAAAGGTGGACACCACGGCCCTCAGAGCTGCGGAAGAACGCCGGGCTCTCGCTGACGAGATCAAGGCACTGGCCGCCCGCCGCCAGAAGCTCGATCGCAAAAGCCCCGAATACCAGGCGCTGAGCAAAAAGTTTCAGGAGCTCATGACCCGCTACAAAGCAGGTGCTCCCAAAAAGGGATAACCTGAGTGACCGAATCGCCTCGTGAAAACCGCCACGAGGCGATGATCCTCGAAACGACGCCTCAGACCAAGCCCTGCAAGGTGCCCGTGCTGTCGCCAAAGCGTTCTGCACGGACCCCGCCAAGCTGGAGCAGGCTCAGGAAGAGGTTGCACATGGGCGTGTCGTCCTTGCTGACAAGGTGACGGCCGCCCTGAAGACCTCCGCCATGACCCGCCAGCACCAGCGGAAGATTCTTGGGGCTGTGGGCGTTGCCGTCGCGCATGCTGGAGCCGAAAAGCAGCAGCGTGTGATCCAGCAGCGTGCCATCCCCTTCCTTGATCGACTGCATGCGGTCAATCAGGTGTGCGAACTGCTCCGCATGCCAGGTGTTGATCTTCTGGTATTGCTCCAGCTTCTCAGGCTTGTTTTCGTGATGTGAACACTCGTGGTGGCCGTGCTTCACACCATCGAGGAAGGTAAAGCTCTTGCCACTGACAGCCCAGCCGAACATGAAGGTGCTCACGCGTGTGCTGTCGCTCCAGAAACCGAGGGTCATCAGCTCCATCATGAGGCGCGAATGCTCCGTGTGATCCAGCCGCAGGCGGCCGCCAGGATCTTTCTGCTGCGCCATGGCTCCGGCGATGCGCTTGTCGAGGTTTGCGATGGCCTCCCGCGCCGCAGGATCGAGGTTTTCACCGCTCGCCACACGGGCGATGTCCGCCTCGATGCGCTGCTCCACGCTGCGAATGCTTTCCAGGTATTCATCCAGGCGTCGCTGATCATCTTTGCCCACACGCCCGCGCAGGGCCTTGGCTTCGGAGAGCACCAGATCGAGCACGCTTTTGTTCTCCAGCGCCGAGGCTTTTCTCTGCTGTGGGTTCTCACGAAAGAGGCGGTCGAAGACAAACCGCGGGTTGATCTCGGGCGGCAGCGGCGTGGTGGGAGTACGCCATGCGATGTGCGAGCCGTAGAGCATCGTGTAGTTCACGTTGAAGTCCACGCCTGTCATCACGGGCTCCGTGCCCAGTTCCAGCGAGGGAAAGCGCGACTGGCCGCCGGCCTGCTCGGCAAAGACCTGATCAAAGCTCACGCCACAGCGCAGGTTCTTGCCCGTGGTCTTTTCGATCTCCGTGCCAGTGAGCCAGTTGGCCGTCTTGGCATAATGCCCGTCACCCCCACGGCAGTTTGCATGCCCCAGGTGCGTGAGCACGTTGATGTGCTGGCGATGCCTCTCCAGCGGCTTCAGGATGGGTGAAAACTGGAATTCCCTGCCCACACCCTCCGGCGTCCAGCAGTCCTGGCGGACGCCGTTGGGCATGAAAAGCACCCCGAGCCGGGTGGGAAAGGCCGCCGCCTGGCCCTGCACAGCACGTGCCGAAGGCCGCATCACATCAAGGAACGGCAGAGCGATGGTGGCACCCAGACCACGCAGGGTGGCGCGGCGGGAAAGCGGCTCTCGGGGAATGGAAATATAGCTCATCAAAATGCAGAATGAGCCGAGGCTACGCAGCCGGCAGGACCGCGCTTTCGGAAAATGACCTGCGGTGAACCTCAGCGGAACAGAAAATCTGTTGGACGAATGCCGGGAGCGTTGCTTTTACTGCGTCCCGCGATGCACGGATAGCTCAGCGGTAGAGCGTCTGTCTTACACACAGATGGTCGGGGGTTCGAATCCCTCTCCGTGTACCATGAAAAAAGCCTCGCTCCGGATGGAACGAGGCTCTGAGGAAACCGAGTGGAGGCCGGATCAGGGGAGCGGGCGAATCCAGACATTGCGCAGGCGCACTGGAGGCTCGTTTTTGTGATCCTGAATGCGGATCGGAGCCTTGGCCGGGAAGCTGCCGCTGTAGTCGGTGATGTTCTTGTGCTTGGTGGGCCCCATGATCTTGGTGTGGTTCTGCACGCAGATGCCGTTCACGAAGGTCGTGATGTAGGCTGGCTCGACCACTTTGTCGCCTTCCAGCTTGGGTGCCTTGAAGACGATGTCATAGACCTGCCATTCACCGGAGGGGCGCACGGCATTGACGAGGGGAGGCGTCTGACCATAAATCGCACCAACCATGCCGTCGGCATAGGTGGGGTTGTTGTAGGCATCCACAATCTGGGACTCATAGAGGTCCATGAAGAAGACGCCGGCATTGCCTTTCTTCTGGGAATTACCCTTCGTGTGAGGCTCGCTCTTCCATTCCAGGTGCAGCTGGCAGCTGGCGAATTCCTGCTTCGTCCAGCAGTCACCACCGTCGATCAGCAGTTCACCGTTCTCGATCTTCCACGGGCAGGGAGCCCATTCGGCGGTGGGCTTGCCTTTGGCATCCTTCTTCTTGCCCTGGAGCGCCTCCGTGGAAGCACCGTTGAAGATGATGATGGCGTCCGCTGGGGGATCACCCGGCTTGGCTCCGGGCTTCACCGGGTCTGGGCGGGGACGGTCGATGTCATGGACCTTCCATTTTGTGCCAGGGATCACAGGTGTGTCGGAATAGCCGATGGGGGAAGGCTTGTCGTCGGCAGCAAAAGAAGCGCCACCGGCAAAGGCCAGCGCAAAAAGGAGGCGGGAGAGGTTTGAGTGCATGGAGAGGGCAGCAAACGAGCCGGAGTGTGCCGGCTTTGCAAGCACCGTCTCGCTCCGTTCAGCGCTTCTGCGGCGGCAGGAACAGCGTTTCTCCGCTTCGATAAGCCTTGATTTGCGCGCCCTGCCCGCTCACGCCAATCCCGATGCCTCCGGAGATCTCCAGTTCAAAGTGCCGGATACCTTTGGAACGGCAGAATTCGCGGACACGCTCCGGCAGACGCTCTTCGGCAAAACGGGAGTCACTTTCGCTGACCACCAGGCGCGGCGCAGCAGCCGCCAGAAACTCGGGAAGGCCGCCTGCATCGCGTGGGTGACAGCCATGCACCAGCACGTCGCAGCGCAGGTCGGCACGGCGCTCCAGAAGGCGCTT
>CALDGV010000704.1 GCA_937941745.1 uncultured Prosthecobacter sp.
GGCGCACATGACCTCCAGCTACTCCAGCGGGCGAGAACTGGCCGCCGACATCGTCTGGGCGCTGATCAATCAGCCCGAATTTTATTTCAATCACTGAACCTCAACCCAACTCATCCCATGAACTCATTCCTTCCTCCCAATGACATGGCAGGCGATATCGTTCGCCTCACCCAAAACATGGGCGGCATCCCCTTCTCCCGCCGTGAGGCGCTGCGCCGCTGCGTCTATGGCTCCGCCGGTCTTTTGCTGATGGAGCCCTTCAGCATTAACGCAGCTCCGCGTGCTGCCGCCATCGCCAAGGAGGGCAAGGCGAAGTCGGTCATTCAAATCTGGCTGTGGGGCGGCCCCTGCCACATCGACACCTTTGATCCGAAGCCGGAGGCGGGGCGCGACTACACCGGTGCGCTGGATCAAACGCTCGAAACAAACGTCAGCGGCATGCGCATCGGCCAGTTGCTGCCACAGCTCGCGAAGAACGCGGACAAGTACTCGCTCATCCGCAGCATGACGCATGGAAACAATGGTCACGAAACTGCCGCCTACCTCGTGCAGACCGGTCGCTCGTCGGAGCGTGATGTGTTCCCAGGTCTTGGCGCAGTCGTGTCGTATTTCAAAGGTTACGATGCGGGTTACAAGGGACTCATTCCGCCCTACGTCGTGCTCACAGAGCCGCAGGGCCGCTTCTCCGAGGCTGGATTCCTTGGACCGCGCTACAAACCTTTCGCCACGGGTGGCGATCCGGCGCGTCAGCCCTTCGCTGTCGAAGGAATCGTCACGCCCGGCATCACGGAGGAGCATCAAAAAGAACGGCGCAAACTCCTCGGTAGTCTCAACACTCTCGGTGGCGTGTTGCCTGGCAATGCGACACTGAAAACCGTCGTCGATTCCGAACAGCAGGCCTATGAACTCATTTTGGGTGACGCTGGCAAGCTCTTCGATCTCAGCCAAGAGAAGGAGGAGATGCGTGATCGCTATGGTCGCAATACGTTTGGTCAGTCCTGCCTCATGGCGCGGCGTCTGGTCGAAAAGGGCGTGCCGTTCATCACCATCAACTACAAGGGCTGGGACACGCACAAGCAGCACTTCCAGATCATGAACCGCAAGCTGCCAGAGCTCGACCAAGGCCTCGCCGCGCTGCTGGCAGACCTTGCCGAGCATGGGCTGCTCGAAAGCACCGTCGTGTGGTGCACGGGCGAGTTTGGCCGCACGCCGAAGGTGGCCACCGAGTCGCCGTGGAACGGTGGCAGGCATCATTTTGGCAAAGTTTTCTCCAGCCTGCTCGCCGGCGGCGGATTCAAAGGCGGCCAGGTGCTCGGCAAGTCGAACGCCACTGGCGAAGAGGTCGCGGAGCGGCCTGTGTATCCGGCGGATGTCATCGGCAGCATCTATGGTCAGCTCGGCATTCCGGCGGAAGCACCGCTGCCACATCCACAGGGCACACCAACCTTTGTTGTGCCTGGCAAGGACG
>CALDGV010000705.1 GCA_937941745.1 uncultured Prosthecobacter sp.
TGTTCCATTCCCAGATCTCATATTCATGGGTGTTGGTGTAGTTCATCGGCATGTCGGTGCTCACGCACTTGCGCACCCATTCGTTGAAGTCCCCGCTGCAGATGCTGAGGCAGTAGCCCGGGAGGAGCGACGGCGTGCGCATGGCTGACTTTCCACCATAGCTGAGGCCATAGAAGGCAATCTTGTCCGGCTGCGTGAAAGGCTGTGCCTGAAGCCACTCCAGAATGCGCTGATGCTGGCTATTGATGACGCTGTAAAGGGTGAGACCGAGAGGGTTGAGCTTCCTCTGCAGGGTGCGAAAAGCATGCATCCCGCGGTAAGGATTGTGGGGAGCAAAAGTCACAAAGCCCTGCTCTGCCAGGCGCAGGGCAAAAGCCTGATAGGCACCGAAGGCGCGCTTGGTCGCATCCGTGCTGATGGTATCTTCCGGAATGCCTTCCAACCCATGCTGGCAGACAACTACCGGACGCTTTTCACCCGGCTTGAGATTCTTGGGAAGGCACAGCCAGCCCCATGCGAAAACATCCTCCCACACATCCAGCGTGACCTCATAAATGCTGATGCCGCCTTCCTCACGCACCAGCCGGCTCTTCGCATTCAAGGGCAGGTTCGGGTCTGGAAGACGCCCAATGACCTCATTCCAGAAACGATTCCGCTCTCCGGCAATGTGTGCCTCGTAGGCGGCAATCGGCTTGAGCGGAAGCTTCCGCCAGAATTGCTCGTTGCGCTCCAGTTCAGTGCTGAAGAGAAGGCGCTGGGTGAAAGTCTCCAATTCACGGATCTGGCGTTTCTGGCGGGAGCCATCCGCCATCAGGCTCGGCATGGGCAGATCCGTGCGCAGAGACTCCAACGCTGCCTGGGCTGCAGCCGGGGGCAGCAGATGACGAATGATCTGGTCATTCGAGGTCTCCTGGGTGGCAGTCAGTATTTTGGAGCCCGCAGCGAGAGATTGGGCACGCGCAGCCTCTGCTTCAAAGGCTGCCATCGTCGGAACGGTAAGACGTCCGGGAGCTGCGATGGCACGCACACCCTGAGGCGCTTCCATGGACACCACATGCTCGGGATAAAACCCGAATTGCAGCACCACCGGACGCGGCGCAATGAGGCTGACGATCTCCGCATCCCCAAGATCCCTCAGGAGGCCAAAGACATTTCTCTCAATGGGCTCCTGCCACACGCCCTCGCGAGGACCAAAGTAACCTGCGGAATAGACGCTTTCGATCCGCTCATCACAAGCGGCAGCATGCAGCGCCAGCATTCCACCCTCGCCCACTCCAGCGGCCAGCACAGGCACCTGCTCCGCCTGTGACTTGAACCAGTCCACAATCGAAAGCACTTTCTGAACCTCATAACCGATCAGATGACGACCGAGCTCGTAGCTCTGGCGGTAAATCCACTCCCGATGGGAGGTGTTGGTCTTCACGTTGAACTTGTCATTCGTGCTGAACTCCGTGCCACGGCTGACCAATGAAGGAATGACAACCTCACAGCCGCTGGAAAGCAGCCATTTGTCCACCAGCTTCTCAGGACTGCCGTCGGCATCTGGCAGGTAAATCACCCGTGCATGCGGTTTTGACTTGGGCTGCACATAGATGCCCTCGCCATGCACACCTTCAAAAACGGGCCAGCGAACCCGAAAGACGCGACACGACTGATTTTCATGCAGCAGCGCTGGGGTGGCCGTGCTTCCAATCAGCTCAAGGGCAGGAAGCGGCAGCCTGGCGTCGACGAGGCCGATGGCTGCCTTGAGTTTTTCGCGGGTGGGCTTCCGCCCGGCTTTCGATTGCTCGATCAGCCGGAGAGCCATCTTGTCGATTCCGGCAACCATCGTGGCTGAAAAATCAGGATTCGGCTCCAGCGGCTGGGTGCCGGGCAACCCCTGACCATAACACAAGGGAGTCAAAAGAAGGGCCAGACAGGCAGCGGTCAACGAAGGGCGGGCGGACATGAGACTGGAACGGACTTTGTCAGCCTTGCCTTGCTCACCGACGTTCGACTGGCCCGGCCACCAAGGCATCGTCTTGTCGATTTTCTGCCTTGGCGAGGGCTTGGCGACAGGCTCCAATGCGCACCGATGCGCTATCACCCCCTGCCCGCCGACCTCTACATCTCCAACCGCGAACGACTGAAGGCCCTGCTCCCGCCCCGCTCACTTGTGATTCTGCATGCCAACGATGTGCTCCCAACCAACGCAGACGGCTCGATGGGGTTCGTGCAGAACAGCGACCTGTTTTACCTGAGCGGCATCGACCAGGAGGAGACGATCCTGATGCTCTTCCCCGACTCTCCCGACCCCAAATTTCGGGAACTTCTTTTTGTCAGGGAGACCAACGAAACCATCGCCCTCTGGGAAGGGGAAAAGCTGACCAAGGAACAGGCCACGCAACGCTCGGGCATCCAGCGAGTGCACTGGCTGCAGGATTTCGAGACGCTTTTTCGCCAGCTGATGTGCCAGTGCGACCAAGTCTTTCTCAATTCCAACGAACACCCGCGGGCCACCATCCCCACCGAAACCCGCGAAACCCGCTTCACCCTTCGCTGCCAGCGTGAATATCCGCTTCATGACTACCGGCGGCTGGCCCCGCTGATGCACGACCTGCGCTGCATCAAGCAGCCCCAGGAGTTGAAGGCGCTGAGTGAGGCCATCCGCATTACGGAAGAAGGTTTCCGGCGCCTGCTGAAGTTCGTCAAACCCGGCGTGCATGAGTATGAGGTGGAGGCGGAACTGGCTCATGAATTCATCCGCCAGCGCTCCCGCGGCTTTGCCTACACACCGATCATCGCCACCGGCAAAAATGCCTGCGTGCTGCACTACATCACCAATCACTGCCAGTGCCAGGATGGCGAACTGCTCCTGCTGGATGTGGCGGCGAACTACGGCAACTACAATGCCGACCTGACACGCACCATCCCGGTCAACGGGCGCTACACAGCGCGACAGCGCCAGGTCTATGATGCAGTGCTCCGCATTTTCCGTGAATGTCGGCAGATGCTCCGTCCCGGCGTCATCATTCGCGAGTATCAGGAGGAGGTCGGCAGGCTCATGACCTCTGAACTCATCGGCCTTGGACTCCTCAACCGGGATGAAGTCGAGAAGCAGGACCCTGAGCGCCCGCTTTACAAAAAATACTTCCCCCACGGGACCAGTCACCACCTGGGAATTGATGTCCATGATGTCGGGCATACCTGGAAACCGGTCCAGGCGGGCATGGTCTTCACCATCGAACCCGGCATCTACATCCGCGAAGAAAACCTGGGCGTGCGCCTTGAGAACAACATCCTCATCGGGGCGGACCGGAATACGGACCTGATGGCCTCCATTCCGTTGGAAGCCGATGAGATTGAAGAGCTCATGCAGGGTTAGAACCTTCCCTCAGAAGCACATTCGTTGAAAGAAATGGTTTGGAGGAGCTTATTAAACTGCCCCCCCAAATCCATGTTCAGCCTCCGCACCCATCGCGGAAGGTTGGCTCACTCAACGTCTCTACGCTATGCCCTGCCCTCGTTTCTGCCGCTCAGTCCTGCCCTTGGCCGTGCTGAGCCTGGGGCTGACAGCGTGCACCCAGGGCTTTTACAAGAAATGGGCCGACCGTGAAGTCTTCGGCATCCTCAAAAAGAAGTCCGAAATCGTCGCCGGGGCAGATGACGATGTCCTTCAGAACATCACCCCGCCTCCTCCGCCCGACCTCGCCACCCTCGAGAAGCAGGCTGAAACAGCTGATTTCCTCGGCCCACGTGGCTTTGTGGAGAAAGATGCACGCGTCGTCACCCTGCCAGACGCCCTCAATTTCGCAGTTCATCGGAACAGAACTTACCTGGGACGCAAGGAGCGGGTTTATCTCAGTGCCCTGACTCTGACGGAAACCCGGCAGCAGTTTGGCCCCATCGCCAGCGGTGATGGCGGGGCAACCTTCCGGGAGACTCAAGTTCACAACCGAGTCAACGATTGGGTGCGTACCTCCAGCCTGAATGCCGGGGGCGGACTTGGCCTGGACTACCTCATGAAGACAGGTGCCCGGCTGGCCCTGGACCTGACCACGGACTTCACCCGCTTCTTCACTGGAGGCGTTCGCAACGTCAGCGATTCACGCACCGCCGTCTCTCTCACCCAGCCTTTGCTTCGTGGAGCAGGTGTCCTAGTGGCAGCTGAACCTCTCCGCCAGGATGAACGCGACGTGCTTTACGAGATTCGGGACTTCACCCAATACCGCAAAACGTTTGCCGTGGACATCGCGCGGCAATATCTCCGCGCCCTCCAGGCCCGCGAGCAGGCCCGCAACCGCTTCATTGCTTACAAGGCTTCTCTTGGCTCCCTGGAACGTGACCGAGCCCTGGCTGAAGCCAATCTGCGTTCCCAATCCCAGCTCAAGCAGATCGAGCAAGGAAGCATCGCCTATGAGAGACAATGGATCACCGCCATCCGCACCTATGAGGAGTCTTTGGATGATCTCAAAGTCACCCTTGGCCTGCCAGTGACGGAGAAAATCATGCTGGACAGCTCCGAGCTGAAGAAGCTCGAAGTCATTGATCCTGAAGGCAATGTGGACCAGATGATCGACACAGCACTGATCACCCGCCTGGATCTCTTCAATCAGCGGGATCGTGTTTATGATACTGAACGACGCGTCAAAATTGCTCACCAGAGCACCCTGCCAACCGTGAATGCGCTGGCGGGCTACAGCCTGGGCACACCTACCGGCGGCACAAACACCGGCATCGGTATCAATCACCGTCAGCGGCAGCTCGTCGGAGGCGTGGATGTGGACTTGAACCTCAACACCCTGCCTGAACGCAACGACCTCAGGGCAGCGCAGATCACCGAACAGGCCACCCGGCGCGCCCTAGAACTGGCGGAAGAAGAACTGCGTGCCACCATCCGTAGTGACTGGCGCGCCCTGCAAGTCGCCAGAAGGCAGTATGACCTTGCCGTAAAGGGCCTGGAACTTTCCCAAAAGCGCCTGGAAATTGAAGAAGCTCTCATGGCCGAAGGCCAGGGAACCGCACGTGACATCGTGGAATCGCAGGACCGGCTCATTGTCGCACGTGACCTTGTCATTTCGACTTTGATCGACCACAACCTCGCCCGTCTTCAGCTTTGGACGGACATGGGAGTGCTGTTCATCCGGAAAGATGCCCGCTGGGCAGACGTTCTTAAACAAGAGAAGCCGAAAGGAGATTCATGAAAAACAAGACTCGCTGGAAAACATGGACAGCAATCGGCACCCTGACTGCCGGCATCGCTGCATGGCTGGTTATGGCTCCGGGAGGCAAGGAAGTGACCACGGTCCCCACCTTTTCCGCCACCCGTGGCCCTCTTCAGGTCGCCGTCCTGCAGGGCGGCGAAATCCGTGCGCTTCACAATCATGAGGTAAAATCGGAGATCGAGACTGCGACCAAAATCCTGAGCATCATCCCTGAAGGGTATCTGGTGACTGAAGAGGATGTGAAGGAAGGAAAAGTCCTCGTCGAACTGGATGCCACGGACATCAAGACACGCATCCAGAATCACGAGATTGAGTTCCAGACCACCGTTTCCAACTACATTGATGCGGATGAAGCTCGCGAAATCCAGCGCAGCGAGAACCAGAGCCTCGTCCGTGACATGAAGGAATCCAGCACCTTTGCCCTGATGGATTTCGAGAAGTATCTGGGACGTGACCTGACGGTCAAAATTCTCGCGGACGCAGGTCTTCCGTCCACCATCGAAACACTCGACAAGTATGTGGTGATGCTGGACGCCCAGGCCAACACCCCGGTAGATCCCGCCATCGTGAAAGCGGCGGCCAACGGATCAATCAGCAAAAACACCGGCGCAACCAACACAGCCAGCGCGAAAAAAACCGCCACAGCCACCTTCAAGGAACGCATTGACTTCTCACCCTTCCTGGAAGGCAGCCATGGTGGAGACGGCGAGGCGCAGCAGAAGCTTCGTCAGCTTGAGGACGAGCTTCTTCTGAGGAAGTCCGAGCTCGCCGTGGCCAAGCAGAAGGTTGAATCCTCGGAACGCCTGGCGGCCAAGAGCTTCATCTCCAAAACTCAGCTCGAAAATGATCAGGTAACCTTCGAAAAGGTGACCCTGGCCGTCAAGACAGCCTCCACCGAGCTGGATCTCTTCAAGAAATATGAATTTTCCAAGCAGTGTGCCATGCTGCTTTCCTCTTACCGGGAGAGCCTTACCAAGCTGGAACGCGTCGTCCGTGCCAACCGCTCCAAAATGGCCCAGTCCGAGACCCGCTTTCAGACCTCCAAACGACGCTATGAGATGGAACTCGCGCAGCGTGAGGACCTGGAGCGTCAGCTGAAAGCATGCACCATCCGTGCTACCCAGCCCGGCTTGGTCGCCTACGGCGACCTGGATGCCAGCAGCTCCTACAACTATGGCAACAGCATTGAAGAAGGGGCGAGCGTCCGCCTGCGCCAGACCATCCTGACCATTCCCGACATGAGCCGGATGGGTGTCCATGTGAAAGTGCATGAATCCCAGGTGAAGAAGGTCAAAATAGGCCAGATGGCACTCATCCGGGTGGATGCGGAGCCAGGGAAAGTTCTCCAGGGCCGTGTCGCCGAACTGGCACTCATGCCTGACTCCTCCAGCAGCCGTTACACCCCGAATTTGAAAGTGTATCCCTCCACCATTCACATCGAGGGCATTCACCCCTGGCTGAAACCTGGGATGAACGCCAAGGTCGAGATCATCGTCGATCAGCTCAGTGATGTGGTCTTCGTGCCTGTGCAGTCGGTCGAAGTGGAACAGGACCAGCACTTCTGCTACATCCGCCATGACGGCCGCCTCGAACGCCGCAGCATCAAGACCGGGGTCTTCAATGATGAGTTCATTGAGGTTCGTGACGGCCTCCAGCCCGGCGATGAAGTGGCGATTTCACTGCCCAAGAAGACAACCACGGATGAATCAGGCAGGCACAACGCGCCAATGCCTGATGGCGTGCCAGAGAAGCCCAAGGGCAAGGCCAAGGACAAGGCGAAGGATGTGGCTGCCACCACTCCAAAACAAGCCGCCTAAGCCCAATCAACCGTTCCTTGAAAACCGCCTCTGCTGGCGGCTCCTCTCTTCATCCCCTTTTTCAAGCCATGCCTGCCCCCATCATCAGCCTGCGGGACATCCGAAAGTCCTACAAGATGGGAGACACGGTCAGCCAAGTGCTTCAAGGGGTCTCTTTTGACATTTATCCAGGTGAATACGTCTGCATCATGGGGCCTTCCGGATGCGGCAAGTCCACCCTGCTCAATGTCCTGGGCTGTCTGGATCAGCCAACCTCGGGAGATTATTTTCTCGGCGGCCAGAATGTAGCCACGCTGGATGACGATGAACTGTCTGCAGCACGAAATCGAAACCTGGGCTTCATCTTCCAAAGCTACAATCTCATCCAGCAGCTGACGGTGCTCGAAAACATCGCCGTGCCAATGTACTATGGCGGGGCTGAAGATGCCAAAATGCGCGAGGTAGCTGAGAAGCTAGCCAGCCAGGTAGGTCTCAGTCATCGAATGGGGCACAAGCCGACGGAACTCTCAGGTGGGCAGCAGCAGCGCGTGGCCATTGCGCGGGCTTTGTCGAACAACCCGCTCGTCATTCTGGCAGACGAAGCCACGGGCAACCTCGACAGCAAATCCGGCCAGGAAATCCTGGGCATGTTCGATGATCTGAACGCCCAGGGACGCACGCTGGTCTTCGTGACACACGACGAGCGCATGGTCGAACGATGCAGCCGCATCATCCGCCTGCGCGACGGGCTTGTGGACCGGGATGAGCCCGGTGCCAAAGCCAAGAAGTAGTCCTTTTCAGCGACCGCCCTTCAGCGCCGCTGCCACTCGCTTCACCGGCCAGGTGATCACCACGATCAGCGCCCCCACAACTGCGGCAAAAAGCTCCATCGGCAGCAGCAGGATGCGGAGAAACGGATTGAGGATCTTCTGAACCACAGGCTGCCTGGACCACGCCAGGGTCAGCAGGGTGATCACGATGATGCCGGCGAACTTGACCAGCTTCACCTTCGTGGGGCCCAGGGAGTCGAAGAAATCATGGAATTGCAGCTCCGTGAGAAGCAGCATGCCGACATACCCGACGAGGACGAAGGCGGTGTGCTCCAGAACCGGGTATTTTTCGATCATCTTCACGGCAATGCCAGCCACGAGACGGAGCGCAATGATGCCGATCGTGACACCGACGTAAACAGGCCAGAGATCCTTGGGACTCAGGGCGATCGCAGCCACCACGTTGTCCACACTCAGGCTGAGATCCATGAGGGAGATCATGGTGATGGTTCCGGCAAAAGTGCGGTGATGCACGTTCACCACCTCTCCTTCGTCCTCAGCAATCCCCTTCTGGCCAGCAAAGTGGGCACACATGAGCCAGACCAGATACAGGGCCCCAATGAACATGATCCAGTGGTTGTCGATGATGTACGAGGCAAAGAGCAGCGCCAGAACCCGGAAACCGTAGGCCCCGATGTAACCGACGTTCATCGCCAGCGTGCGCTGACGCTCATCCAGGTGGGAGGCCATGGCCGCAATGGCGAGTGCATTGTCCACCGACAGCAGGCCTTCGATCAGGATGAGCCCCAAGATCACAGGAAGGGCTTGGATAAACTGTTCCCAGAGGGTCGGGGAGGCGGCGGCGAGAAGGTCGGCAATCATCAGCGGCTGACTGCATACAAATAGAGTCCGACTCCGCAAGGCCGAGGCATCAAACTTTGCCGGACGGGTGCAGAAAAAGATGAAACGAAGGCGCTCATGGACGAGTCGTAAGCTCAGGCAGCGCCCATGAATTCCTGGCCCAAGATTTTTCTCACCTTCAGTGCGGTCCTCTGCCTGCTGTCTCTAGGGACCCTGGGCTGGCTGGCGCTCGAAACGACCGCACCGGAAACGGCGCAACCTGCTACAGCAGCCACCCAAAAGACCTGGAATGTTCAGCCCCAGGCCGCTCAGCAGCAGGGCGAAGGCTCCAAGAAGAATGGAAGCACCCAAAGCCTTCCGCTGGCTTCGGACGAAGATGACCTGGAGGAGAGCCTGGACAGCCTGAACCAGTCCAAAGCGGTCGCGCTTCGGGAACTGGTGCTGAAATTCACCTCACCCGAGGCCTTGAATGCCTTTCGCGCCCGGGCTGCCCAGGCTGGAATCGAGGTGCTTTTCAGCGATGCCCGCCTAGGCACGGCACGGGTGCGCTACCGCGATTCAGCCCGCATGGCGGCAGAACTGCGGCAGCACCCAGGCGACTACGAAAAAATCGCTCCCAACTACCTGGCCTGGGTTCCCGGCCTCCCCAGACAGCCACAGACGGATGCCAGCAATGCAGGCGGCTCCATCCCTTTTGAAAGCAGTGGCCTGGACATGATCGGCGCACAGGGAGATCGCAGCCGATGGGGAGCAGGCGTCAAAGTCGCTGTGCTGGACACTGGCATTACCGACCATGAAATCCTGACGGGTGTCAAAATCACCCGTCAGGATTTCATCAAGGATGGCCAGCCCCTGCACGGACATGGAACCGCCATGGCATCGCTCATCGCTGGCAAAGACCCGACTCATGGGGGCGTGGCTCCGCAAAGCGAACTTCTGGATGTCCGGGTCGCTGATTCCAAAGGCGTTGGTGACACAGCCACTGTTGCCCAGGGCATTCTTTGGGCAGTGGACCGCGGCGCGCGCGTCATCAACATCAGCCTCGGTGCCAGCGGTGATTCCGTGATGCTGCGGGATGCCGTGCAGTATGCGCAGAGCCGCGGGGTCATCGTGGTGGCAGCCGCAGGAAACGAGCAGGCCGACCAAGTGGCCTACCCGGCAGGCTATCCAGGGGTGATCAGCGTAGCCGCCGTGGATGCACAAGGACGTCAGGCCTATTTTTCAAACTCTGGCGAGGTGTTCATCTCAGCACCGGGCGTGGGGATCATTTCAGCTTACAGTGAGGGAAAGACCGTGATCGGCAGCGGCACATCCCAGGCTGCCGCGATTGCCAGCGGCGCTGTTTCGGCACTGCTGAGCCGCAACTACTCCTCCACAGCCATTCCTCAGGTTTTGCAGAAGAATGCCCTGCCCACAGGTGCGCCCGCTTCCCAGCTAGGCGCCGGGATTCTGCGATTGCCTTGATCTCCATCATGGCTCTAGAGGATGCCACCTCCATCATGTTCAGAATCCTGACTTCCTGCCTGTCCTTCGGCATCTCGACGCTCCTGCTTTCCATGGCCACGGCTGCGGACATCGAAATCATTGCACACCGCGGCAGTTCAGCAGCAGCTCCGGAGAACACGGCAGCCGCTTTCCAACTCGCCTGGAAGCAGCAGACCGATGCCTGTGAACTGGACCTCTACCTGACGGCCGACCAGCAAATCGCAGTCATCCATGATGCCGATACCCAAAGGACCACGGGCACCATTCGAAAGGTTCGCGAAGCCACGCTGGCTGAATTGCAGGCTCTGGATGCTGGCTCGTGGAAGGGTGCTCAATACCGAGGCGAGCCCATCCCCTCCTTGGCTCAGGCCCTGGCCACGCTGCCGGAAGGCCGGCAGCGCTTCTTCTTGGAAATCAAGGACAGTGTCAGGGTCATTCCAGCTCTGGCGCGTGAGCTGCAAGCATGGAAGCCCCGGGCGGCCCAGCTTTGCATCATAGCCTTTGACCGAAATGTGGCCCGTGAGGCGAAGAAAGCCCTCCCTTGGCTCCCCGTTTACCGGCTCTCTTCTGAAATCACGAAGGATAAAAAGCCTGTCAGTCTCTCACAGTTGATCCTCGACACCAAGGAAGACGGCCTCGATGGCCTCGATCTCGGCCTGAAGTGGGATTGGAATGCCGACCTTGTCCGCCAGGTGCGTGACGCCGGACTGAAGCTCTTCGTATGGACCGTCAACAAGCCAGAGGACATTCGGCGCTTTGCCAGCCTCGGCGTGAATGGCATCACCACCGATGACCCAGTCATGGCACGTCAAGCCTTGAGCAGGTAGGTCATGTGGAGATTTCCGCATTGTATCTGAACAAGCAGCGTGAGACGCTCGTCGGAGTCACGGCCTCACGCTTTGCCATGAAAACCCGCCTCTGCCCTGCCCTCAGCGGTTTGCTGCTGATCTCCCTCGTCGTCGGTTGCAAGCCTTCCACAACGCCAACAGCAGAGGAAGCTCGGCGGGAGCTCGAAGAGGCGCGGCTAGCCTATGAACAACAGGCCGCCGAAATGCAGCAGCGGGGCGAAGAACTGCAGAGACAGCTGACCGACCTCCAACGCGCCGTGCATGAAAAGGAAAACGCTGAACTCCAGGCGCAGTTGAAGGCCATTCAAGAGGAAAACACGCGGCTGATGGCCGAGGCTGAGGCTGCAAAAAGGAAAAGCGATCAGCTCCGTGATGAACTCGCCAGCATTCCCAGTGCCACGTCTTATCCTCCAACGGCTCCTGCGCCCCAGGCAACGCAGCCCTGGGCGGACCCACAGGCGGATTATTCCCTCTTCTATGACTCTTTGAGTTCTCATGGCAGGTGGTTGGATGTCACAGGCTACGGCTATGTCTTCCGGCCCTCCTTCGCAGAAAGATCCTCCTGGCGACCTTACCTGGACGGACGATGGGTCTGGACCGATCAAGGCTGGGCCTGGGACTCCAATGAACCTTTCGGCTGGGCCTGCTACCACTACGGCCGCTGGGTTCGTCTCTCACGACATGGGTGGGTATGGATACCCGGCCGCGAATGGGCACCCGCATGGGTCTCCTGGCGATATGGCAGCGATCACGTAGGCTGGGCACCCCTGCCACCATCGGCAGGCTATGGGCGCATCGGGCATGATTGCGATGCTCGTTACGACATCTCGCCAGCCAGCTATATTTTCATCAGCGCCTCCCAGTTCGGCCGCAGCAGTTATGTGAATTCCAGCCTCACGGTCAGCACCATCGCCAGCCTGTTCCAGCAAACCGTGAATGTCACCAGCATCGTTCAGGCCGGCCAGAACCACATCTACATCCATCAGGGCGGCCCCTCGCTGGACTGGGTGGAGAAGCGCTGTGGTTCGCGCATAGTTCGGGCTCCTGTGCAGCTGGCACGCACACTTGAGCGTCCGGTCGAATTCCATCAAAACCGTCAGCGCCCCGCCTTTCTCGCTGCTCCGATGCCTTCCGGACGCGCCGACCGCCCGACACACCTGCCTCGCATCGCAGAACGGGTTCAAGCCCCTGTTATCATGGATGGATGGAAGGAGGTGCCTGATGCAAGGCGCGGGGAGCTGCGTCAGGCGATCGAACGTCAGTCAAAGCAGCCGCAGCCAAGGTCCCTGCCGACAATCCCACCCAATCCTGCAGTTTCAGAGATGCCAGTGGTTCCAAAAACTCAAAATCCTGCTTCGGAACGCACTCCGGATATCCGCCCGCCTATGCCTGAGCCCCCAGGAATCCGCACCCCGGGCAGAGGGGTCAGTCCACCGACAGCCCAGCCTCCGACTTCAAGAGATGCAGCCAGCCAGGCAGAACTTGCACGCCGTGAGATGGAAAAAAGACTTCAGGAAGCTCGTGCCGAGCGCGAACAACAGATGAAATCTCAGCAACTGCAACGAGAGCGCGAGGCTGAAATCATGAAGCAGCGTCTTGCCCAGGAACAAATGGCCAGGGCTGAAGCGGAAAAGAATGCGGCAGAGATGCGTGGGCGTGAGACGGAAAAACTCCGCCTGAGGCAACAGATGGAACAGGATCACCGGGAGAAAAACTCACCCCGGATGCGAAACAAGCCCGACGTGCCCGAGCAGGCCGCAAAGAGTGAAAAGGAAGCCCTCACAAGGCTGCAGGAACAGGCGGCCACGCGTGATCGTGAAGCAGCCATGGCTGCCACCCAGCAAGCCCAGGAAGAGCTGGCCCGCCGCGCAGAGCAGGCAAAGCAACAACGCGACTCCCAGGAGGCAGCGATGAAAGCAGCGCAAGAAGAACAACTCCGCCAGCAAAAGGAGGCTGCCATCATGCAGGCACGGGAGATGGAGGCTGAAAAACAGCGGCAGGCAGCCCTGGAGGCCCAGAAGGAAGCGGTCATGAAGGCTCAGCAGGAAATGGCTGAACGCCAGCGCCAGGCGGAGCTGCAAAAACAGCAGGAAGCCGCCATGCGTGCAGCTCAAGAGGAAGCTCAAAGGCAGCAGCGTGAAGCCGCCATGCAAGCACAGAAGGAGGCCATGGAACAGGCGCAGAGGGAAGCAGCGGAACGAACCCGCCAGGAAGCCATGCGCCGCGCTCAGGAAGAGGCTGAGAAACAGCGCGAGATGCTCCGCCAACAGCAGGAAGAGTCTCGGCGACAGGCCGAAGAAGCTGCTCGTAGAGCCGCCGAAGAGGCTGCACGAAGGCAGGCTGAAGAAGCCGCCCGCAGGGCTGCAGAGGAGGCAGAACGTCAACGAAACCAGCCGCCTCCAAGTCAGTCCTGAACCGTCGCCAAATCAGGCTCAAGGTTCTGATGTCACTTCGAAGTCGGAGAACAACACACACCAATTCCACAGCGGATACACCTGCCCTGCCCGCGTGCCATAGCTCGCATCGCCAAAGGTGTAAACCGACCGCTCAGGATCCGAATCGCGCAAATTACCGTAGCTGAACGCCCGCTGCGAAGTGACCGTCTGCCCGACCTCAAACGGCACGCCATTCCGCAGTTCCCGCGCCTCGAAACGCAGCACGCTCACCCCGTCCTCTTCCCTCATCGATCGCACCGGCACTCGCGTGCTTGCGCTGGCGACGAAGAACGCGCCTTCATCCATCAGCGGCTTCAGTTCCTTCGCAAAACTCCGCGTCAAAACGAGTTCTTCGCCTCGAATGGCTGCAATCGTCCCCAGCGCCGCTGCGAATGGATAGCCATAGCTCACGCGGCACTTCTCACCGGCTGCCAAAGGCTTGGCAAAACGAAGCCGCACACTCGTCGGCGAGGCAATCTCCACCGCTTTCAACGTGACGCCAGGCACGCGGAAACCCGCCAAGGTGCTGAAACCACCTTCCACCGCCGATTCCTGCCTCGCGAGGAAGGTCGTGTCGATCACCAGCGGTGGCCGCGGCACCGTGAATTCAATCACAAGGCCGTCACGCGATGCATCCAGAACCGCTTTCCGAGGTCGCAGCGGCTGCCAAGCCTCTTTTTCATGTAGAACCCTATGCATCACCTTTCCTACCTGCTCGCCCCACCAGCGCTCACCATCGGCGGCGAGGTGGATCGCATCGCCGTGACGACCAGGCGGATAGACGCTGTTGATCGCACTCGGCACCGCATAGTGCGGGCCCACCATGTGAATCGCCTCATCGGCATCCGCTGCCATGAGCTGCGCCTCGCCCGCAGGGCCAAGCGTTTGATACGTGAACATCGGCAACTCACCGCGCTGCCCCGTGATGGCACATAAATCTGCCGACCATTGCCGACGATACGCGATGAGCTGATCGCGATACCATGAAAGCCCTTCCACACGCGGCAGCTCCGTA
>CALDGV010000706.1 GCA_937941745.1 uncultured Prosthecobacter sp.
CCAAGCTCCGACAGCCTGGTGATGTTCAGGGCTGCGGGGAAGTTTTGGTCGATCTCTTGAATCTTCTGGCAGTTCACCTGCATCTTGGCGTTGATGGCCGGGTCTGGAGGTTTCGCGGCGATGGCCTGTTGTGCCAGGGCCTGATTCTCGGTGTTCAACCGCAGATAATCCAAGCCCGCTCGCACGAAGGCGATGCGCTCGGCATATTCTTTTCCTGCGGCGGAGGTTTTGGCGGCGGATGTGTCTAAAAGGGCGTAGGCGGTCTTGAAGAAGTCGGGATGGAAGGCTTCAGCCCATGACTTGGTGCCTGCGGTCATCTTGTCCGGCTGGATGGCGATGCGGTTGTCCTGGAGGAGCTTCCAATACGCTTTGATGTCATCCGCCGCAGGTCCGAAGCCCGACTTGCAGTAGTCGTCCATGATTTCATGGACCGGTTTGTCAGGATTCCAGGCTAGCTGCGCCATGACGTAATACATCGGCCCCTGCGTGGACCACCACGACCACAGCATGTCCATGGAAACGCCCGATACGCCACAGGCTGCGGCCCGCTGGAGCAGTTCTGCTGTGCCGGTGATGTTTGGCGGTCCGCCGGTTTTCCAGTGCGCCGGATCAGCGAAGTTGGGACGCCAGATCATGCCTGCCGTGGTCTTTTTGGACCATTCCTCGAGATTGGAAAAGCTGGCGGCCACCGAGGAGACGATCACGTTGCTCTCGGGCACCGCTTTGACCGGCGGAGTGGCCGCGCCGCCATAAGCCTGAATGAGCGCCTGATAGTTTTTGTCCGGGTAACGCTCCTTGAGTTTTCTCGCGAGGATATTGGCGAACGTGACCTCGCGGTCCGATGTGGCGACGCCAACGAGTTCTTTGCCGCCGGGATAATTCCAGATCATCTTGAGTCCATCGGGATGGTCCCAGGCTCTGCATTTCTCACAGCAGCAGATGCCACTGGCGGTGCCGTCGTTGGCCGCGACGTTGAAGACGTTCCTGTGCGGATTTTTCGCTATCGCTGTCTCCACGATTTTCAGCCACTGCTCCACGACGGCGGGATTCGACTGGCACAGCTTGGCATGTCGCGGCTCGCCCTTGTAAATCCGGGTGCCGTCCGATTGCAGGCCAAAGTATTCCGGGTGGGTCTTGTGATAGGTCGCATACCATTCGGTGAAGCCATGGCCTCCGCTCGGCGTGTAAAGCGAGTCGAGCTGAATACGCTGCCTGCGCACCCAGTCGCCACCACTCGATCCCGGCTTGCCGCCTGCTTTGTAAAGGGCCAGCGGCGCATACACCGTCGAACGCTGGCGAATCTTCGGGTGATACCGAAACTCAAGCGGATCAACGGCAATGGTGGACTGCTTCGGAACGACTTCCCCAACCTTTCCAGGCCATAGCCAGCGTATGCCGAGCTGGTCTTGCAGAAACGTCGCCACCGCGTTCACGGTCCCATACTCAAACTGAAAGCCCTCCACATTCCGGTTCGATTCCGCGAAGCCCGCCAGATAGTCCTTCCGTTCCGCCTCCGTCTGGCCTGCGATGATCTTCTTCTTGTTCGTGATCGCATCCCACACATCGCGTCCGACGATGGCGAGATGCTTCCCGTCGCACTTAATGAGTATCTCCTCGGGATGCGTGAACTCAAAGTCGGTGCCAGGAAACAACGCCTTGAGCTGCGGCTGAAATCCCACCCAGATAGCATGCTCCGGAATGGGATTCGGCAGCCCTTCCAAAATCTCCGGCATCACACCACCGACCTTGCCGATGTATTCCGCCAAATCCGCCGCGGCGATCTTGGTGAACATCGTCGGCTCTTTCGGCAGAATGATCGGAGCCAGGCTCTTACCATCGGCGACCAAGACGAGGGCGGTTTGTTCCTGGGCGAGCACCGTTGAAGGCACGGCACTAAACATCAAAAATAGTGCAGAGGCACATGAGATGAAGGTGCCAGGCTGAGTTGGTCTTGAGTGCGGCCTATTCATAAAGTTGAGAGGGTGGCGCATCGAGGTCGGGAGTCAGAGCGACTCGGTGACGAGCTTTCCCTCTCGCAACGAGCGGCGAAGAGTGTCGGTGCGGTGGCCGTCGCGCAGGTCGTAATGGGTGTAAATGGGATGCGTGCCGCGCCAGTCGATCTGGAGGCCTGCTCGTCCATCATTCACATTCAGGATGCGGTCATGGCAGGTGAGGTAGGGGCTCTCGGAGATGGGCCAGCGGTCGAAGTCGAGCTGGGTGCCATTGACGGTGGCGTCTGGCAGCCAGGTGCCGGGCACATGGGCCACACTGAGGCGGTGGCCGCGGCTGCTCGTGTAGCTTACGGCTTTGTCGGTGGCGAGACGACTGGTGTCGATCTGCGCGGCGCTGATTTTCTCCTGAAAAGCTGCGAATGTGCCGTGTTCGCGGGCGCTGCCAGCCTCGACGACGAAGCCGGTGAGCGGACCGGGAGCCTCGATGCGGCGGTAACCGGCATGCTTGGTAGGAGTCCACTTCGCGCCGGCGCTGAGCGGGCGGAGGGCGAGAAAAAATTCGCCCTCACGCATGAAGAAAATGCCGCCGCTCTCGGTGATCTCGCGGACGGTCTCTGGCACATAGGCATAGACGGACTGAATGACCTTGCCGGAGCGTTGCACGCGGATTTTTTCACTGCCACCGACGGGGACATCGACATAGGGATCGGTGGCAGGCAGGTCGTAGAGGAGGATGGCGGCATTCTCGTGATGCACGGCGCGGCAAAAGGGGCTGACGCCGAGCCAGTCCTCATCGCCGAGCGGTGGCTCGCCCTCGTCTCCCGGCAGTTCGGCGAACCAAAAGGGGTGGGCGATGAGGAGGAAGTTGTTCCGGCTGGCGCTGCGCCACCACACGCCGAAAGGGACGATGGTGCGCGTGAGCGGGTCCTCTGGCGCGGTACGGAAGTAATCGGCGCCGATGGCGTAGTCCGCATCGAAGTAAACGCTGCGCAGCTCGCGGCGGAGGACTTCGTTCGGCGTCTCGGCGGCGGCAATGGCAGCGGCGAGTTTGGCATTTTTGTCCGCCTTGCCTGGCTTCACTTCGCTGGTTATTTGCTTCCCGTAAGGACTCAACATGGCCGGATAGACATGCAAAAACGCCGACCGCGCCTGCCGCACCGAGTAAGGCAGCGCGACTCGTTTCACCGCGAGATGCCGGATGACAGGATGCGGGACCCACGCGGAGAGCGCGTGAAAGGCCGCGGGCGGATGATAGGGCTGAGTGCCCTCGGTGAAGGGTCCGTCACCCTCCGCGATATTGCCGCCGCCGAAAAACAGCCACGAGACCCATTGCGTGATCCCGGCGGGGATGGACTGCTGGTAGGTGTCTTTGAACAGCCCTTTGTCACGCTGAAACGGGGCCACGGCGCTGCACTCGAAGGTGTTGAGCGCCAGGTCCGCGAACATCCAGTCGCGCAGCGCCTCGGCCATGAGCCGCGCTTCGTCGTCGCGGGAATGCTCCGCCACATTCACGAAAGGCCCGCTGCTCACGGGCAGGTAGATGGGGGAGAGATACTCGCACATGGACCCGGCGAAAACGGCGCGGCCATAGCGGCCGAGGTAGTCTTTGCATTCCGCCGCGAGCTGCCGGCCCGTGAGGTCGTGGTGAAAGATTTCATCCGGGAAACTCTCGCCAAAGATGAGGCCGGAACCGCGCCGCATCGCCGTGATCCGCCCCACTCTCCAACACCGGATGCCC
>CALDGV010000707.1 GCA_937941745.1 uncultured Prosthecobacter sp.
CATTGCCCGTTCCGTTGCCCGACAGTGTCAGGCCGCTCGTACTGGCCAGGGTCAAGGACCCATGCAGCACGGAGAGGGTCATGGTAGCATTCTCAGCTCCAAGGTCAGGGTCCGTGAAGGTGATGGAATTGCTGAATCCAGAGGAGAAAACCAGTGCGGTGTCCTCATCGACACTTTGCGAGGCAGGAACCGCCAGCGCAGGCGGGTCGTTGACGCCCAGCAGGGTGACCGGGAAGTTGTTGCTGCCAGTCAGCGCTCCTCCCGAGCCCGAATTGCCAAGGTCGTTCACCAGAACGCTGATGGTATCGGAACCCGTGACGTCCGCCACCGCACCCGAAGTGTAGGCAAGCCCTGCCAGGGAGGTGTTCACATTCCCCAGTGTGCCCTCGATGATCAATGAACTGGTGCCGTTTCCAGTGACCGTCACTGAACCCGTTGGAGCCGTCAGCGTGCCGCCAAGAGCAGACACCGTCACCCGGATGGGGCCAAAGCTGCTGTTGATGACACCCAGGGTGCTCACACTGTCAGGATCCGTCACCGACACACCTTCCACAGGCTCAAGCTCCCCTTGGACCGCAACAAGCTCTGTGGGCACCAAGGCAGCCGGTGCGTCATTAACGGACGTTACTACCACATTGGTTGTGACCTGCTGTTCTGCCCCGCCACCGCTGTCGGAAATGCGCACCACAAAGGCATCGCTCGTGGACTCACCACCATCATGCACATACTGCAGCTGGCTGGACTTAAGTTCAGCCAGTGTCACGCGGCTGCCAGCACCCAGCAGAACCCCGTTGAGCGAAAGCCCACCATAAAGTGGCGTTGAGACAATGGTGAACTGCACCTGGGTGTCGGTATTGTCTGGGTCATACCCTAGCAATAACACAGGGTCGATGCCAACCGTCGAGCCTCGAACGATGGCAGAACTGCCCTCAGCCACAGTAACTCCATCGTTGACGGTAATGATGGGATCATCATTGACTGGAATCACCCCGATCGCAACGGTGCTGCTGCCAGTCGCATTCGACTCACCGGTGTTGTCGTCAACCGTAATCACGATTGAATCCGATGTGGTTTCGGAGCCATTATGATGATAGCGGATGTTTCCTGCTGCCACATCCGCAGGCGTGAAAGAATCGCCCACACCCAGAGCAACCCAGGCCATGCCGTCATAGCGCTGCAGGACTCCGTTCACTGGCAAATGACCTGCTTGTGCCAATGAGTAGCTCAGTGTGTTCACGGTCGCGAATCCAATGCCTGTCTTATCCGACAAGACGCCGTCAACGTCTGAAGAGTTCAGTGTGGAACTGGAGAAGGCAAAGTTCCCACCTTCCAAAACGATGAAGTCGTTCGTCTCAATGAATGGGGCATCATTGATGGGGGTTGCATCGATATTGAAAGTGGCGATGGCAGGCGCGTTTGGAACCGGGGAATTGGCACCGTCAGTCACGCGGAAGGTGAAACTGGAAAGGAAGACCTCGAGTCCATCGTGCTCGAACTTGACCCGGCCCTGCGTGATGTCCTCTTGGGTAAACGTGTCGCCTGAATGCAGTTCCTCTGCGTTGATGACACCGTCTAGAGGCGTGCTGTCGTAATACAGCTTGCCGTTCGATGGAAGGGAATAGAGCTGATATGTCAGGCTGGAGTCTGTGTCGTCGACATCCTCTGTTTCAAGATGTGCCGCAGTAATGACCGTCTCGGCATCTTCATCCAGGCTGAGAGTCGTGTTGATCGTCAAAACCGGAGCATAGTTCACATAGTAGACAATCACCTCGACCAAGCCTGTCGTTGTTCTTGGCGGATTGCCTCCTGCCCCATCAGGATCATCCTGCAACGTGTAATTAAAATAGGTGATGCCCGCATAATTTCCTGTTGGCGTGAAAGTGATCTGTCCTGCGTTCAAAGAAACTGCGGCATTGCCTTCTTCACCAGGAACCATGGTGACTGAAGTCACCGCTAACGGTGCCACCCCACTGTCGTTGGCAGTGAGATCCGTGACGGGGAAAGTGATTGGCACACGTTTGTTTGTGGTTTTGTAATCCGTGCGTGCCAGCAGCAACGGCGTTCCTGGATTTCCCGGATCATCTACATTTCCGGTTCCAGGATCGGTGCCTGGCACTGGAATCGTCACATTGATGGTATGATTCAGCAGCACCGTTGAACTGGTGTTGGCATAAACGCCTCCAGGACGGTTGTAACGAACATTGTACCCCTGGTCCTGAAGGGTCACCTGGAAGGCATCGCTGCTGGTGGCCCAGCCGCGATGCACATAAGTCACCCGGCCTGCATCAACATCAGCCTGAGTGAAAGTGCCGCCCACACCCAGAGGAATTCCATTCACACGCAGTGTTCCGTTAACTGGTGTTGCCTGCAATCTGTAGAGAAGCCTGCTGTCCGCCGTGTCAATATCATCACCATTCAAGTTGGCCGTGGTCAGAACATGCGTAGCCCCTGGAGCAGGGAGGGCGATGTCTGAAACCGTCAGAGTAGGTTCGTCATCCACAGCCCTGACCTTGAAATCTATGGTAGCGGTAGTCGTCTTGACATTGTTACCACCAACATCACCCGTGTCTGTGACGCTGAGGTTGAAGGAAAAATTTGGCGGCGAGACACGGCTGCTAGGAGTGCTTGTGACCGTGAACAAATTGATTTCGTCCGCAGGAAAGGTGAAGCCCCCTGGTGCATCCAGCATGGCTTGTGTTATCAGCGTGCCATTGAAATAAAGCGCCCCTTCGCCTGCGGTCGGCAGCGTGAGAACTTTGATTGTCAGATCCTCGTCTGCGGTTTCCGTGTCATCAAACAGCAGGCTCGTCACAAAGCCGGATTGCGCCTCAAGAATTCTCTGTTCCACATTGGAAATGACTGGAGCGTCGTTTTTAGGTTCCACACTGATCGGAATGGTCACCGGAGTGGTTGGAGTGCCTCCTACGGCCCCTATGATGCCTCCCACACCGTCACGCAGACTGACAGTGAAAGAATCATCGTCTGCGCCGGGATTGTTCACGGCGGGAGTATAACGGAGACCACCAAGCGAGGCCGTGCTCAAATCCTGATAGTTGATGGTCGAACCCACAGCCACTGGAGCCCCATTGAGCAAGAGTGTGCCTCGGGTGGGAAGGCTCTCGATCTTGAAGACCAACTGCTCATTGGTGTTGTCTGGATCGACCACGAAGAGATTGCTGGGGCCAAAAACGAGATAAGAGCCGATCTCTGCAGATGCAGTCAGCAGAAGATTGTCTGTGGGCCGGTTTTGGCCCGGCAAATACAACAGCGGAGGATCATTCACAGCCGTGACGGTGATGTTCAGAACACGTTCCACCGAGGTGCCACCAGCACCGGCAATAAAATCGGTCACCGAATAAGCCAGTGTCTGACTGGTCACAGGCTCAGTCCCCGAATGGACATAACGCAGGCGGCTCGTGTTAATGTCTGCCTGGGTGAAGGTATCGCCAGGACCAATAGTCACCCAAGCCCCTGAGCCCGTCGTATCACGCTGAAACTGGCCCTCTCCAAGAACTGTTCCAGCAGCGCGAATGGTATAAACGATGCTGCTTGCGGCAGCTTCGGCGTCCGTAATCGACAGAACGCTTGACCCCAGCACTCCAGTACCGCCTTCATTAACGACTAGTGGCAGATCTACGGCCACTGTGAAGGTGTCATTCACCGAATTGATGGTGGTTGTCAGGCTTCCGCCCGTGCTGTCGTAATCAGTGCCCGCAGAACTCACGTTCAACACCTGTGGGCTGGCAGCATTTGAAGTGTAAGTCCTGCTTCCACTGTTGTCGACAGCATGAAGTGTAAGCCCTGAAGGCGTGCCGTAATAATTGGCGACTGGCACAAACCGCAAACGCGCACTGGAAGGCAGCAGCAGGGCACCTGCAGTGGAGACGGTGCCGACATTATTCCAGGTGGCTCCAGCATTCAGGGAATATTGCCATCTTCCTTGTGTAGAAGAATTTGCGGTGTTGGAGCTGATGGCGGCTCCTGCAAGCACATTGCTGTCAGCATCCGAAAAACCCGTCAAAAGGCTTGATATGGCTGCTCCTGGGATGCTGGCCGCGTCTTCATTGATCGATGCAAGTGTCGCATTCCCCGTGACAGGTGCGTCCGGCACATTTGTGACGGTCACGGTCATGGTGTCACTATCTTGTTTTGCCGGAGCACTCGCGTTGGCGAGGTCATCCACAGCCAGTGTGATGGTGGCTGAACCGTAGTAGTTGGCCGAAGGCGTGAACTTCAGGTTGGCGAGGGCAGCGTTGATGGCCGACTGGGAACCGTAGAAAACCTGTGAGGCAAAGGTGGCGCTGCTGAGTGCAGTCCCACCGGTGGCGGCCGTGCTCAATCCGGTAATCTGGCTCAGTGTAACCGTGCCGTTGGTCGTGCTCAAAGTCGCCTTGATCGTGGCGCTGGCGGCATCGGCGTCACTCACGGTGGGGCTGCCGATGATGTTGGCCGAACTGTCCTCGTTCACCGTGGCGTTGGCCGGCATTGTAACTACGGGCGGTTCATTGAAGGGCTGCACGTCGATGTTGACGCTGCTTTGGTTGCTCTCCGCTGCAGCAGCATCCACGGCCCGGAAGGTGAAGGAGTCCGTGCCGACGTAATTGCTGTTGGGCTGGTAGGTCATGCCTGTCGCCTGAGCCACCGTGATCGTGCTGTTGAGGGTGATGGCTCCGTTGGAGCTCGTCTTGATCACACCATTCGTTGGCAGCGAGGTGATCTTGTAGCCGGTCACCAGGGCGTCCAGGGTGGCCGAGGTGCCTGTGTCCACCTCAGTGGAGGTGAGTGTAAATGTCTGAGTGGAGTTTTTGATGACTGAAACGGGTATGTTTGCCGTCGTGGGCGCATCATTCACAGCCGTGACAGAAGTACCGAGGCTGACCGTGGCCTGCGAATAGCGTGTGGTGCTGCCATAGCTGGCGCCTGCAGAGAGGTCCGCAGTAGCTCCCGTGGTCACCGCGCCAGAAGAACTGTCCGCCAGCCTCACCGTCAGGCTGCTTGGGGTGCCAAACCAGTTGCTGGCTGGCAGAAACCGAAGACCGCGCGTGCTTTCCACCAAAAGGCTGGTTGCAGCGGTCACGTTGCCAACATTGGTCCAGGTGGAGCCGTTGAAGTACTGCCACTGCCCCTGGGATGCATTCACCGTGTTGGCCACAATCGCCACCCCAGCGAGCGTGTTCGCGCTGGATCCGCCCGAAACCTCATCGGTAGTATCCGAAAAGTTTGAAGCAAACAAGGTTGCCACGGTCGCACCCGCAGGGCTGGCAGTGTCTTCCGCGACAGCAGTTAGACTACTGCTACCGGAGGCGACAGGCGCGTCATTGACGGCTGTCACACCAAAAGTGACGTCAAACTGGACGGTGTCCGAAGCGGGGTTGGCTCGGTCCATCATCACTTTCACCCGAAAAGAACCGCCACTCCCGTTCCAGTTCGCGGCTGGCGTGAGCGTCAGTGAACTAAGAAAGGCGTTAATGGCAGCCAAGTTGCCGTCTGCAGAAATGGTCGAGCTACTTACAACTCCATTAGAAAGAGTGAGGGTAGCCCCACCCGTGAGCAGAGTCACGGTGGCACGCATGACCGAACTGCTCGCGCTCGTTGACGTGGTGAAATTCGAGCCAAAACTGTATGTGACGTCCTCAGATGTCGATTGGGCACCCGGATTGTTGACTGTCAGAGTGCCAACAGTATCTCCAAAAGCGTTGTT
>CALDGV010000708.1 GCA_937941745.1 uncultured Prosthecobacter sp.
GCCGGCATCATCCACGATCACCCGCACCGCCACACCGCGCTGATGTGCCGCCGTCAGTTCTCGGACAAACTCATCGCCGATGCCACTGGCCTCGAAAATATAGCTCGAAAGAGCCACCGTCTTCTGTGCATCCCGGATGGCAGCCAGCATCGCAGGCATCGCCTCATCTCCATTGATCAGCGGCTGCACCAGGTTCCCCGAGCTGAAGTTGAAGCGTGAAATGCGGTCCAGCGTCACAGCCAGAGCGCAGTCCCGCTGCGCCAGCAGAGGATCTGCATGCACGAAAAGCGGGCAAACTGGCGGCGGATCACGGTAGGCCGGACCAATGTGACCGCGATACTGCCGCCCCCGGCGGCGAACAAAATTGATGCCGAGCACACCATACAAGCAGGCTCCAACCAGCGGCGAAAAGACAATCAAAGCCACCCAGAAAGCCGCCGAACGGTGGTCTCGCTGATGCGTCAGCAGATGCAGCAGCGCAGCCACGCTGAGCACCAAGGCCAAGGCAGGCAGCAGGAGGGTGGCCGTTCCGAGATCGGTCATGCAGCGAATTCAGCCAGCCCCAGACTCCCCGCAACCAGGAGTCGGGAGTTTTCACCTCACCTGACAAAGCTCGGGAGCCCCACGGGCCAAGGCCACCCGGCTGATGTCCAAAGAAGCCAACGGATCAGGCCGTGGTCTTGCGCTCCTGATTCAAACCCATCTTGCGGTAAAGGGTGGCGATGCTGATGCCCAGCATGGAAGCCGTCTTTTCACGAGATCCGTTGTGATACTTGAGCGTCTCATTGATGAAGAGGCGCTCCTGGCCCTTGATAAAATCATCCAACGTGGTGCCGATCGGTAGTTGCGTCGTGCCTCCGGTGGCCTTGGGAGTCGCCACTTCGATCTGCTGGCTGACTTTTGTTGGCAGGTCAGCCGGGCGGATTCTGTCTCCCTCAGCAAAGGCACAGGCCCGCTCCACGGCATTGCGCAGTTCGGAGATGTTTCCTGGCCATGGATACTTCTCCAGAAACTCCATCGCGTAGGTGTCGATGCTCTTGACGCGGGAATCAGTGCGCTCAGCCAGCTCCTTGAGGAAATGATCGGTCAACGGCTTGATGTCTTCACGCCGCTCACGCAGCGGTGGAATCTTCAAAGGCACTACCGACAGCTTGTAGTAAAGGTCCTCGCGAAAAGTTCCCTTCTTGGCGGCCTCCTCCAGGCTCACCGTCGTGCTGACCACAAGGCGGAAATCTGCATTGGATGTGTTCCAGGCACTGCGCCGCGACTGCACCTCGTCCAAATAGGTGTTGAGTTGAGCCTGAATGCGCGGAGGCAGCACATGGATTTCCGCCAGATGCACGGTGCCGCCGTTCGCACGGCTGAAAATGCCGCCCGTCTGGCCATTGCCGGTGTTATAGCCAAAAAGCTCGGCTTCCAAGGTCTCCTCAGGCAGGGCGCTGCACTGTAGTTCCTTGTAGGCGGCGCTGCTGCGACGGCTCGCCTCGTGCAAGGCACGTGCCACCATGTGCTTGCCTACCCCAAACTCACCCTCCAGCAGCACCGGGCTGTCGTTGTCTGCCACTCGGCGGACGATCTCAAAAATGCGCTGAATCGCATCACTGTGACCAATGAGCTTGGACGATGCTCCACTGCGAACGGCCGATGCAGCAGGAGCGACGGTGGAACTCGCCAGCGCTGCCGCCGGGTTGTTCTTAGCAAGGGCCATGTTGACCGTCTTGATCAGGTCGCCCAAGTCAAAAGGCTTCGTCAGGTAGTCGAACGCTCCCAGCCGCATCGCCTCCACGGCCGTCTCCACACTCCCATGTCCGGTCACCATGATCACGGCCGTGTTAGGAAACTGTTCACGACACATGCTCACAAGGTCGAGACCGTTCACATCCCCGATGCGCAGATCGACGATCACAAGATCCGGCTGCTGCTGGCGGATTGCCGAAATGCCATCCACACCCGTAGTGCAACCGAACACTGTGTGCCCAGCAGCCCGGCAGAGCTTGCTCATCAGCTCCAGAATGGCGGCTTCGTCATCTATGATTACCAGTTTAGCCATAAAATTGTCAGAATTTGAGTTTCAAAGTTGAGTGGCAGCGATGCTAAAGCGCTCTTAAGGAATGGTCAATTTACATTTCGCACTTTTGCGAAAAGCATGTGGTCACCGATGCCCCATCTGAGGTTTGCTGAACCATCTTGTTCGCTCGCCAGCCTTTGAATTCACGGCGTTTGCAGATGGAAATTTACCTTACTGTAGTCTGATCGATCCAGGTCTTCGCGAGTGAACTGGTCACCATGGTCAACAAATCCACGGCATGCTGTGAAGAACGACCAAAAACGGCCCCCAATTAGCATCTCGTTTGCCAGGAAGAAGATTGCCCAGCTGCACAAAAATACCTTTTCGCGGCACAGAAAACCAGGGCTGAAGAGGGCAGAGTTTTTCACATCGCAGTCAGCATTCCAAATTGCGCTTCAGGCCTCTACAGCCTCGCATCGGAATCACTGACCAAGCTAGCCCCCTTGGTAATCACAGAAACACAAGTCGTTGATTTTCAATTATTTGAGATTCTCCAAGCTCTTACAGCAGGCAAAATGAAGCTTGCCCTTCATGTGACGAAGCCGTTGCGTTCCTCAACAGTCCTTGTGGCGTTCCACAAGGACTTGTTTGTAGCGCCCTTGTTCGCAGAACAGTTTGCCATCACACAGAGGCGGTCTTTTCCGACGCTCCTCTCTCAATCTTGTGAATAACCTGTGAATTAAGGCTGAAAAACTCCCGGTTTAATGCGCAAAAACCGGGAGAAGTGGTTCAGAAATCCCAACTCTGAGAACAGCCCGATGGAAACAGCGCCCGATAAGCATTGGCACCTAGGAATTCCCTCATTTCTTCCTGTGCATCCTCACTCACTGGGTAACCCACACTTCTGTCGAGGCATTTGAAAGCTTCCTGAAAGCTAGGCGGGCATCTCATCAGGCTCTCGCACATAAAGAACCACGAATCTCTCCGTCCATCTGCCGATGCAGTCACTTGGTGAGTCCGGTTTCATGCCCCGGTTGGATTGGAAAGGTTCCCCTGCCCTTCCCGTAATTTCCGCCCCTCGTTTCCCGCTCATGAAATGCCGACTTGCCACCCTCTTCGCTGCCTTTGCCCTGCTCGCCACCGCCTCGGCACAGCTTGAACTCAAAAACGGTGACAGTGTCGCCATCCTCGGCGGAGGTGTTGCGGACCGGGCACAGCATTATGGCTGGCTCGAAGGCATGCTGGTCACGGCAAATCCGGACAAGGAACTGACCTTCCGCAACCTCGCCTTCTCCGGTGATGAAGTGCAGACCTGGCATCGCATCGATGGCTTTGGCAGCCGGGATGAGTGGCTGGCGAAGGTGAAGGCGGACGTGATCCTCGCCTTTTACGGCTACAACGAATCCTTCAAAGGCTATGAGGGAATCGACGAATTCAAAAAGAACCTCGCCAAGTTCATCGAGGAAACGAAGAAGCAGAACTACAGTGGCAAAGGCTCTCCGCGAATCGTGCTCTTTTCGCCCATCGCACTGGAGAAACTGGACAATCCCAACCTGCCGCCGGTCGAGGAGAAAAACACCAACCTCCAAAACTACACTGCGGCCATGAACGAAGTGGCGGCTGCTACCGGGGTGACTTTCGTCAATCTCTTCGAGCCGACACAAAAGGCTTACGAAACCGAGAAGGAGCCTCTGACCCTCAACGGCCTCCTGCAAAACCAGATCGGGGACAAGGCCATCGCTGCAGCCGCCTTCAAAGCCCTGACCGGCAGGGATGCGCCTGAGGTGAACGACAAGCTGCGCACGGCCATCGTGGACAAGAATTGGGAATGGTATCAGCGCTACCGGACCGTGGACGGCTACAATGTGTATGGCGGGCGCAGCGGCCTGGCCTACGCCGCAGGCATCGGAGGCTTCAAGCAGAATGAAAAGAACCCTGCTCCGCCCTACATCTCCAACTATCAGACCATGCAGCAGGAAATGTCGCAGCGTGATGTGAAGACGGCGAACCGGGACAAGCGTGTGTGGGCCATCGCCAAAGGCGGCGATTTGGAGGTAAAGGACGATAATCTTCCAGAAGTGGGCCAAGTCCCAACCAACATGCCCGATCCAAAGGAGGGCAAGGAATTCAACAAGGTGCCCATGACCGGCATGAAGTTCACGCAGGAAGGCCTTGTAGCCTTTCCAGATGCGGCTGAGGCCATGAAGGACATCCAGGTGGAGCCCGGATTGAAGCTCACTCTTTTTGCCGATGAAAAGCAGTTCCCTGAACTTGTGAACCCGGTGCAGATGGCCTGGGACACTCAAGGCCGCCTCTGGGTCGCCGCCTGGTTGAACTACCCTGAGCGCACGCCCACCAGCAAAAAAGGCGACAGCCTGCTCATCTTTGAAGACACCAACGGTGATGGCAGGGCGGACAAGATGACCGAGTTCGCGGACGACCTGAACTGCCCCACCGGATTCCAAATTTACAAGGACGGCGCCATCGTCATGCAGAGCCCAAGTCTTGTTTACCTCGCCGACACCGACGGTGACGGCAAGGCTGACAAGCGCGAGCGCATCCTCACCGGCCTTTGTGCCGCCGACAGCCACCATGAAACCTGCTACCTGAGCTATGACAACGGCGGTGCCATTTACCCGAGCGACGGCGTCTTCCACCGCACGCAGGTGGAGACCCTCTACGGGGTCGTGCGCAACACCAATGGCAGCATCTACCGCTACGACATCAACGCCAACAAACTGGAGCGCTTCACCACCGACGCCTGCGTGAATCCGCACGGCAAGATCTGGGACCGCTGGGGCAATGCCTACTTCACAGATGCCACAGGCAACGTGAACACCTTTGCCGAAGCTTCTTCCTGCTACCTGCCGATGGAAGGACGCGGCAGCGCCAAGCTGAAGGAGTTCTGGAAACGCCCAGCCCGGCCCAGCCCAGGCAACATGATCATCGCCAGCAGGCACTTCCCGGAAGACTGGCAGAACAACTTCCTCAACTGCAACGTCATCAGCTTCCAGGGCATCTGGCGAGTGCCACTCACCCAGGACGGTGCCGGCATGAAGGGCGAAACGCAGTTTGACCTCGTGAAGGCTGATCCGGCCGTTTATCCCACCTTCCGTCCCGCCTGCATCAGCGTCGGCCCGGATGGCGGCCTGTATTTCTGCGACTGGGCCAATGCCATCATCGGTCACATGCAGCATCACCTGCGTGACCCAAACCGTGACCACGGCCACGGCCGCATCTACAAGCTGACCTATGAAGGGCGGCCGCTGGTGAAGGCTCCCCAGATCCATGGTGAGCCCTTGGAAAAGCTCTTCGACGTGCTGAAGGTCTGGGAGGACGTGAACCGCCAGCGAGCGAAGATCGAAATCGCCAAGCATCCGCGCGAGCAGGTCCATGCAGCAGCCAAAAAATGGGTGGCAGGCCTCGACAAGGCAGACCCGGATTATGAGCACCACCGTCTTGAGGCACTCTGGACCCTGCAATGGAACGGCATTGTGGATGTGGACCTGCTGAAAGCCGTTCTCGCCTCACCCGACCCACGAGCACGTGCAGCCGCCACACGGGTGCTTTGCTATCAGAAAGACAGCGTGCCCGACGCTCTCGCCCTGCTGAAAAAGGCCGTGAATGACGACGACATGCGCGTGCGCATGCATGGAGTCCGCGCCCTCAGCTTTTATGAACCCACCGAGAAGGCC
>CALDGV010000709.1 GCA_937941745.1 uncultured Prosthecobacter sp.
TCTTGTAACTGCGGCTCGTGCTTTTGGGGCCAAGGTTTGCCTTGAACCAGTTCAGGTAGCCCTCCAGTCCGCCGTTCGGCATCACATCGCACCAGCCTTGAAGGCTGCCCTGGCTGCCATAAAGGAGGGTTTGCAGCGGCACGCGAAGTTCAGAGGTGATCTGTCCTCCAGCCGTGAGGGTCGTTCCATCGGCCAGCCGGCCACTCCAGGTCAGGGCTCCTGTGCTGGAGATTTTCAGGGTCAGGTAACCGCTGCCCTGCGGGTAAGCGGCATCCCCCACCTGGCTGGGACTGGGCTTGAGCCAGACGTTGTACCTGCCGGGGGGATAGGGCACGGCCTTGAGCGGCTGGTTCCGCCCTCCGCTGATCGATGCCTGGAGGCCCTGGCCTTCATCATCCAGAGTGCCGGTCCAGCTTCCGGTGGTGAGGTTGTCCACGATCAGTCCAAGCCGCAGGCTGGTGCCGGGGATCGCCAAACCTGACAGTGAGGCATGGGGATCCCATACATCGAGCTGACCACGAAGGGCGTGTGATTTGCTGCCCAGGGTCAGGGTGCCGCTGAACGCACCTGTTGCCGTGGTGGTGAAGGTGATCCTGCCTCCCAGCTCATGGTTGAGCGATGACCGCCCGACGAGGCCCAGGTAGGTGCCGATGAGCGCCTTAGGGGCAGGCAGGACTTCCAGCCGGACCTGGAGCGAACTGCTGCCCAGCTTGTTGGAGGCCTTGAGGGTAAACTGGAAGGGCCTGCCTGAGGGCGATGCCTGGGTGGGGCGGCCCTGGATGCTTCCATCCAGGGGATGAACCTTCAATCCGGCAGGCAGGCCGGTGGCAGTCCATAGGGAGGGCAGGTGATCGGCTCCAGGAGTGATGGGCGGGCTGGCCTCATGGTAAGGCCTGCCCACCATGCCTTGAGGCATCGTGTAGCCTGCTTCGGCGGTAAAAAGAGGCGGTTGAAGGGCCACCCCGAGGCGTCGGGGCGGGGTGACCAGTTCCTCACCCTCCAGCGTGATCACGCACTCATAATTTCCGCGGTCGGAGGTATTGGCATCTTTGATGATGAGGGTGGCTGTGCGGCTGCCCTGAAGGCTGCGGGAGGCAGAAACCACCTGGTCATGCAGAAAGACGCCGTTTTTGCGCCAGCGAAAATGCAGCCCTGAGCCGACGGCGTTGACCTTGAAGGTGGCCGTTTCACCCTGGCTGACGACAAGGTCGGAGGTCGGCGGAAATTCCACCACGCCCAGCCGGGCCGCTGTGCTGAGCACCGTGCCCACGGCGTTCTTCAGGAGGAGCGTGTAGGCTCCGGCATCCGTCAGCCGCGCAGCGGGCAGGGTCCAGGTGCTGGCATTGGAGGTGCCGCTGACCTTGGTGCCATTTTTCCGCCACTCGTGGAGCGGTGCAGAAAGGCTGCTGGTGAGGGTGCTGAAGGTGGCAGGGCTTCCTGCAAACACGAGCTGGCTGGTGGGATGGAGGAGAATGCGTGGGTGGCCGTCGCTGCCGGCGGCGGCCACCTTCACTTCGGCGATGTCGCTGGTGGTGCTGCCCCGGCTGTTTTTGACCACGACGCTGTAGCTGCCGCCCTCCGCCGACGAGATCAGGGGCAGGAGATAGGTCGGCTGGGTGGCGCCCGGAATGTCCTTGCCGCCTTTTCTCCACTGGTAGCTCAGCGGGGCACTGCCAGCCGCCACCACGCTGAGCGCCACATCGGCACCGGCGGGAACCAGTTGGGAGGCCGGCTGGCGGATGAAGCGTGGCGGGCCGCCGACCACCCGCACACGGGCGACGTCCGAGGCCTGCCCGCTCACGCTCCGTGCGATGATCAGGTATTCCCCGCTGTCATCCTCCTGGGCGGCGGGGCGTGACAAGGTGGTACCGCTTTCGCCCGCAATCTCGGCTTCATTGCGATACCAGCTGTAGGTTAGGGGAAACAGCGACTCGCCGTAGCTGGTGAGAGTGAACGGCTCGCCTTCATTGACGAAGAGCAGCTCGGTGGGCAGCAGGGTGATCTGCGGCCCGACCGGGTCAAAGATCACCTTGGAGCCGTCGGTCGTCTCCAAGAAGCGCAGGTTGTCACCCCCGGGCAGATGGAACACGATGATGAAGCCGACTTCGTCAGGAACGGGGTCTTCAAAGTAGGGAACCTTGCGACGGGCG
>CALDGV010000710.1 GCA_937941745.1 uncultured Prosthecobacter sp.
CAGCATCATCAGCGGCAACCTCAACGGCGGACGTGTCGAGCTGGAGGTCGAAACCGCCGATGGTGCGCGCTACTTCATCAGCCGCGTGCAGGGCGAAGAGCCTATCGTCATGGACAAGGAGCGCAACCCTGTGCCGGTGAAGCTGCCTGGGTTCTTCCGCGCGGAAATCTTTAGCCAGAATGAGGTGGAAGGCATCGCTGACCAGAAGCGCTTCCAGCTTGATCTGATCGACAGCTTCGCCCCGGGCGAGATCATCGAGCTCGACTGGGAAATTGAATCGCTGAGAGAGTCCATTGTGCAAGTCGCCCAGGAGGCAGCTCCGCTTCGCAATGAGGTGCAGATGCTCGACGAGAAACTCAAGCAGCTGCCCAACATCGAGGAGCGGCTCAAGTCCTACAAGATGGAGGGCGACAGTTCAGCCGAGGAACTCGACAAGGCGCATATCGCCAAGGCGCAGCGTGACCGCGAGAGCCGCGCGCTGAGGGCAGCCAACGAGGTGCTGACGCGGTTCCGAGCCGATGTTCAGAGCATGGTTGGCAAGCTCAAGGCGGAGCTCACGGGCAAGATCACCAACGAACTGAAGAACGGAGCCAACAAGGCATTGATGGAATGGATGTTCGAGAACCTCCGCGAAACGATCAAGGAGACGGACCAGCAGTTCAACCTGGCGCTGGCGGCCGTGGATGCCTGCCAGCAAAAGCAGGCTGGAATCGCCACGAGTCTGAACGCACAGCACCAGGTGCAGGAGATCGCCTTTCGGGAACTGGTGGAGAAGCACTCCGCCTTCCAAAAGCAGTCCTCCGAGCGCGCTGGTCTTGATCGACAGTTGAATGAACTGGGAGAAGTGAAGCGAACCCGAGAGCAGCGTGAAAAGCAGATCACCCAGCTTGAGGAGGGTCAGAAGGAGCTGCTCAAAAAGCTCTCGGAGGAACGGGATAAGCGGTTCCAGATCCGTCAGCAGATCGCCGACCGCCTCAACAATGCCCTCAATCCCGATGTGCGCGTGAAACTGGCCCAGGACGGAGACACGACCTGCTACCGTGAACTGCTGGAAGATCACCTCAAGCCCACGGGTATGCGGCACGTCACCGTCGCGCAGAAGCTCTCGAAGAATGTGCCCCCAGCTCAGCTTGCTGAAATGGTGCAGGCGGGTGACCTCAAAGCCCTGGCGGAGCACGGTGACCTCAATCCTGAACAAGCCGCAAAGGTGGTTCAGGCGTTCAAGGACCAAGTCTGCTTGGCGCAGTTGCGCTCGGTTGAGCTGAAGGACCAGCCTCTCATCGAGCTTCGCGATGGCAGCACCTACAAGGATTCCAGCACGCTGTCCACGGGTCAGAAATGCACCACGATCCTGCCCATCCTGCTTCTCGACAGCGTGAACCCGTTATTGATCGACCAGCCGGAGGACAACCTCGACAACCGATTCATCTACCAAACGGTGGTCAGTAAGATCGAGCAGGTCCGGGATTCTCGGCAGCTGATGTTCATCACGCACAACCCGAACATCCCTGTGCTGGGCGAGGCCGGAGAGGTGGTGGTCATGGAATCGGACGGCGAGCACGCCCGTGTGCTAACCCACGGCAATGTGGACGACTGCCGGGATTCCATCATCAACCTGCTGGAGGGCGGCGAAGAGGCCTTTCGCCAGCGCGGCAGCCGTTATAAAATTCCCCGAAAATGAAGCTGACCGACCTCTGCGCCCGACTCCAGACCGACCCGGAAGGCATTCCGTGGTCGGACAAGGTGGCTGCCGTGGCGAAGCTCACCGAGGGACTGGGCTGGCGGGACAAACTGCCCAAGCAGGCCGCCATTGCCCTCCCCCTCTTGGCCGAAGATGCCAAGTGGGAGGTTCGCAAGGCCGTGGCTGACATCCTCCATCTGGTTCCTGAGCCTCACTTTGAGGGGCTGGCCGCCAGCCTGAGCCAAGACCATCATCACTTTGTGCGTGGAGCCGCCGAGAAGGCACTGCAAAGGCGCAGCAAAGCACAGGCAGTCCCGAAGCGACGTGGCCGGGGCCTGAACAAGGCGGAGAGAGAATTTGGTCGGATCGCCAAATCGCATGGCGAAGACATGGCAACAACCGTGCGAGATCAGGCCCTCCGCCTCTTCGAGGGGCTGGTTGGGGCCAGTGTGCATGAACTGACAGCCATCCTTTCTGCGCTGCGCGGCAACATGAACAGCCTGGTCACTGAGGTGAATCGCGGCAACGCCGAGACGGCAGTCCCCCGCTATGTCCCGCGCCTGAAGGACACCCTGCTGTTCATGGAGCATCTCCTGGAAGACATGCGCAGCTACACGGAGTTCCCACAGGTGAAAAAACACACGGAGGTCTTGGCCGATCTGGTCAAAGACGCCGTGGTAATGGTCCAGGCAGACTTCGATGGTAGGAAGGTATGCACTGAGCAGATCACCCTCACCGTGGATGTGCCAACGGATCTGGCACTGCCGGCAGCTCGCAAACCGTTCATTCTCGCTCTGCGGAATCTCATCAAGAACGCCCATGAGGCGATCTTGGAGGCCCCCGAAAGAGACGGCAAAGGCAGCGTAGGCATTGAGGCCCGCCGCGATGGTGATCATCACGAAATCCGCATTTCCGACGACGGCATGGGTTTGGACGGCACCGAACTGGAGCAAGTCCTTCGGTTCATCCCCGGCAAATCCTCGAAATCCAAAGGCACGGGCTACGGCCTGCCCATCGCCCAACGCTACATCTCGTTCCACCAGGGAACCCTGAACCTTGAAAGCATAGACGGTGTTGGAACGACTGTCATTGTGCGCCTGCCCGCTGAAGCTCCCGAA
>CALDGV010000711.1 GCA_937941745.1 uncultured Prosthecobacter sp.
GGATGGTTGTGGACATGTCCCGGATGGTTTTAGCACTGTCCCGGATGGTTGTGGACATGTCCCGGATGGTTTTAGCACTGTCCCGAATGGTTGTGGCCATGTCCCGAATGGTTTCGGCAAGGTCCCCGATCGTTCGGTAAGGTGGTCCGAGGCGGCGGAAGGGGCTTTACAGGGCGCAAACTACCTCCATTCATGGCCGCCCGTTTTCCGCCATTCCATTGATGACCACGAAGCTCGACCCCAAGTTCACCCAACTTCTCAACGACACGGCCTCCAAGCTGGAGTCGCTCGAACTCCTGCCCCGTGTGCATGTGGATGCCGCGCCGGTGCTGACGGAGTCCGCTGCGGAGCTGGCCCGGCAGCTGCGCGCCTTCTCCACCCAGCTGGTGGAGGCGCAGGAGGCCAAGTTTGCCGCCGATCTGGCGGAAAAGGAGGCGGCCATCCTGGCCCGGGAGCAGGCGGCGGCGGAAAAAGCAGCAGAGAAAGCCCGGATTCAGGCGGAAAAGGAGGCGGCCAAGCTGGCTGCCGCCGAGGCCCGCATCAAGGCCATGGAGGAGAAGGAGGCCGCCCGCCTGGCCAAGGAGCAGGCAGCGGCGGAAAAAGCGGCCGAGAAGGCCCGGATTCTGGCGGAGAAGGAGGCGGCCCGCCAGGCGGCTGCCGAGGCGAAGGCCAAGGCGGATGCCGAACGTGAAGCCGCCCGCGAGGCGGAGCGCGAGCAGGCCCGGCGCGAGATCGAGGCGATGAAGGCGGCTGCTGCGGCCCTGAAAGCCCGCCAGGAGGCGGAGAAGGAAGCGGTGCGCAAGGCAGAGGAGGAGGCCAAGGCCCGCCGGGAGGCGGCGCTGGCCAAGGCGCGTGCGGAGCACGAGGCCAAGGAGCGTGCCCGCAGGGCCTCCGCACTGGCCGCCCTGGCGGCGGAGAAGGCGGCCATGGAGGCGGAGATGCAGCGGAAGAAGGAGGAGGCTGCCCAGCAGGAGGCGGCTCCGGCTCAGGAAGGCTGAGGCACTGCCTCACCAGAAGGGTTCCCGAAAGCTTTGGTGCTGGCGGGCTGGATTCAGCCGCCCGCCTGCTTCAGGGCCTGCTCCACGGCATGCCAGGCCAGGGTGGCGCATTTGATGCGCTGAGGGAATTTTTGCACGCCTTCAAAGGCGGCGAGCTCGCCCAGGGCTTCGGCATCCTGCACCGGACCGCTGCCGGTGACGGTGTGGTGGAAGTCCTGCATGAGGGTGCGCAGGCGGGCGGCATCCAGGCCCTTGAGGCGCACGGTCATCATGCTGGCGCTGGCCTGGCTGATGGCGCAGCCCTGGCCTTGAAAGCGGATGTCTTCGATGCCGCCATCCGGCCTGAACTGGACCCAGACGTCCACTTCATCGCCGCAGGCAGGGTTGTCGCCATGGGCATGCTGGCAGCCGGGACCTTCCAGCCGGCCCTGGTTCCGCGGATGGCGGGAGTGGTCCAGGATGAGCTGCTGGTAGAGGTCGCGCAGGTCAGGGTTCATTTCAGGAGAAGAAGGCGACGGCCTTTTTCAGGACTTCGATCATGCGGTCCACCTCGGCGTGGGTGTTGTAGAAGTAGAAGCTGGCGCGGCTGGTGCCGGGAACCTGGAAGCGCTTCATCAGCGGCTGGGTGCAGTGATGGCCGCCGCGCAGGGCAATGCCGTAGGTGTTGGCATACTCCACGAGGTCGTGCGGGTGGGCGCAGGCGAGGCTGAAGGCGGCCAGGGAGCCGCGCTCGGCTGGCAGGGGCGGGCCGAGGAGGCGGAGGCCGGGGAGGCTGGCGAGCTGCTCCTGGGCATAGGCGGTGAGGGCGTTGCCGTGCTCATGGATCGCCTGGAGGCCGATGGCTTCGAGGTAATCGATGGCGGCACCGAGGCCGATGACGCCGGCGATGTCGGGGGTGCCGGCCTCGAAGCGGGCGGGGGCGGCCTTGAAGGTGCTGGCTTCGAGCGTGACGCTGTCGATCATTTCGCCGCCGCCATGCCAGGGCTGCATTTCATTGAGAAGCGCCAGGCGGCCGTAAAGCACGCCGATGCCGGTGGGGGCGCACATCTTGTGGCCGGAGAAGACGTAGAAGTCGGCACCGATGTCCTGGACGTTCACGGGGATGTGGCCGACGGCCTGCGCCCCATCCACGAGGGTGGTGATGCCGCGGGCGCTGGCCTTGGCGCAGATGTCGCGCACGGGGTTGATGGTGCCGAGGGAGTTGGAGATGTGAACGCAGGCGATGAGCTTGACGGGCCCGCTGTCGAGCAGTGCATCGAGCTGGGCGAGGTCGAGCGTGCCATCGTCGAGCACGGGGACGTGCTTCAGCACTGCGCCGCTGCGGGCGGTGGCCAGCTGCCAGGGCACGAGGTTGCTGTGATGCTCCATGCCGGTGGTGATGACGATGTCACCGGGCTGGAGGTACTGATTGGCCCAGACGTTGGCGACGAGGTTGATGCCCTCCGTACTGCCGCGGGTGAAGATGATCTCATCCGCCTGGGCGGCGCCGATGAAGCGGGCGGTCTTGTGGCGCACTTCCTCAAAGGCGGCGGTGGCGCGGTTGCTGAGCTCGTGCAGGCCGCGGTGGACGTTGGCGTTGTCGTTCTCGTAGTAGCGGACGAGGGCTTCGATGACCTGGCGGGGCTTCTGGCTGCTGGCGGCGCTGTCGAAATACACGAGGGGATGGCCGTTCACCTGCTGGTGCAGGATGGGGAAGTCGGCGCGCAGTGAGGTGAGGTCGGTCATGGGGGCAGGTATCACCTGGGTTACGTCCGCGCAAGCCGGGGGGATGGAGATGAGCAGGGCTCTTGAGGGCAAGCAGCGGGTGGGTTAACGCAAACGTGGCCTACCTTGTCCGCGGGTTTTGCGGCAACGGTTAACCCTCAACCTCAACCCCAAAGCCAGAAGCATGTACGGAATGGTCAACAAAGCAGTGCAGGATCTGATCGTTTCCCACCACGGGGAGGAGGTCTGGCTGCGGGTGCGGGAGGCGGCGGAGGTGGAGGATGAGGTGTTCATGTCGAACCAGCAGTATCCGGATGAGGTGACCTACCGGCTCGTGGGGGCCGTTTCCCAGGTGCTGAACATCCCGGCGGCGGAGGTGCTGGAGCAGTTCGGCAAGCACTGGGTGCTGGTGACCGCCCGGCGTGGCTACGGCCAGCTGCTCAAGCTGGGCGGGCGGACGCTGAAGGAGTTCCTGGTGAACCTGCCGAACTTCCACACGCGGATCGCGATGATGTTTCAGGACCTGCAGCCGCCGGAGTTTGAATGCTCCGACGTGGCCGAAGATGGCATGCGTCTGCACTACCGGAGCCACCGGCCGGGGCTGGCACCCTTTGTCCAAGGGCTGCTGATGGGGCTTTCGGAGCTGTTTGAAACGCCTGCCGTCATCCGCCATGAGCAGAAGCTGGCGGAAGGCGCGGACCACGATGTGTTTTACATTGGCTGGGGAACGTCAGAGAAGGAGACTGCCGCATGAATTTTACGGAGAGCCAGTGGCCGCTCATCGAAGCCCTTTTCCCCTTTGCTTTCAGCTGGGATGAGGGCGGGTGCATCGTGCTCAGCGGTCCCTCCATGCGCAGGCTGGTGCCTGCGGCCCTGCCGGGTGCGGATCTGGCGGAGGTCTTTGAGCTGCACCGGCCCGCAGGCGGTCAGTTCAGCCCGGCCTGGGTGCGCCAGCAGAAGGGAAACCTGGTGCTGCTGAAGCTGAAGCCTTCAGGCTGCCCGATGCGCGGCCAGTTCCTGTGGCTGGAGGAGGATGGGCTGGGGCTCTTTGTCGGCACCCCATGGGTGGCTTCTCCGGAAGACCTGGAGCCCCTGGGTCTCAACCTGAATGATTTTGCGGCGCATGATCCCGCAGTGGACCTGCTACATGTGCTGCAGGCGCAGCGCATGGCGAACGAGGACCTGCAGGAGCTGAACGAGCTGCTGCGGCGGAAGCAGGCCCTGCTGATGGAGAAGGAATCCGAGGCCCGCAAGCTGGCCATGGTGGCCGAACGCACGGACAACGCCGTGATCCTGGCCAACGTGAAGGGGGAGATCGAATGGGTGAATGCCGCCTTTGAGCGGATGACGGGCTGGCGGCTGGAGGAAGTGCGTGGCCGGAAGCCGGGAAGCTTTCTGCAGGGCCCTTTGACGGACCCGGCGGCAGTGGCTGAGAT
>CALDGV010000712.1 GCA_937941745.1 uncultured Prosthecobacter sp.
GTGGGTGGCCTTGTGCGCCAGCATCGGCTGGCCAACCAGATCACCGATGAGCTGCGCCTGGATCTCGACACCCGCTACTACACGGCGAAGGTTGGCGTGCCTGGCAGCAGGTTCCGTCTCGCCCCAGGCCCAGGCTTCAGCACGGTGGTCGTGAGCGATCGTGGAGCCGATCCGGATGGCAGCCTGCTTTCCGAGTATTGGAGCATCTCTCCGCGCCTGACTTGGGAGGTGAATGACCGTTGGACGCAGTCCCTGACCTATTCCCACAGCCAGTTCAGGCAGGTCGCCGACGAAATTGACGGCTTCTTCATCACCAGCCCGGAGCAAAATAACCGCATCAGCTCACGGACGGACTGGCTGGAGTATCAGAGCACGCTTCAGATCCTGGACGTCTGGAAAATGACGGCAGGTGCCTCCTTCCAGGATCAGAACATCTACCGCTTCAACGACAACAATGGCACCGTCGATACGGACCAGAATTTCACCAACTGGGCGCTTTTCCTGCAGACGCAGGCCGAGGTGCTGCCTGGGCTGAATCTTCTGGGCGGGCTTCGTTACGATGCCTACTCTGACTTTGAGGACGCGGTGACCTGGCGCGCTGGAGTCAGCTACCGCATCCCGGGCGTCAAAACGCTGCTGCATGCGAACTACGGCACGGCTTACACGCCTCCAACTCCGCAGGACCTGACGCCCATCTTCGGAGGCGACCCGGGGCTCGTCGATCCCGAAAGGAGCCAGGGGTATGAGGTCGGCATCGAGCAGCCCTTGTTCCAGAACAAGCTGCTGCTGCACGCCACCGGCTTCCGCAACGACATCCGCGACACTTACCAGTATCTGCCGCCCTTCTTTCTGCCCCAGGCAGTCGGAGAGGCCACCACCCAGGGCATCGAGTCCGGCTTTGCATGGACGCCCTGCAAGAGCTTCAGCGTGAACTTCGACTGGACCTATCTTGATGCCCAGGATGATACCAACAACGTCCGTCTGGTGCGTCGCCCGCGCCATTCTCTGAACGGAGGTGTGACCTGGCGGCCTCACGACGATGTGACCCTCAGCCTGAGCGCGGTCTATTTGATCGACCGCGAGGACTTCAGGGCTGAACCGCCTTTTGATCAGTCAGATGCGGAAGACTTCCTCAACGTCCGCCTGAGCGCCACCTGGAGGGTGAGGCGAAATGTGGAGCTTTTTGGGCGCATCGAGAACCTTCTCGGCGACCAGTATGAGGAGATTCCAGGTTTTCCTGCGCTCGATACTGGAGCCTATGTCGGCGTGAAGCTGAGGTTCTAAGGTGCAAAAAAGAGGCACCCCGCTCCCGGGGTGCCTCCAACTTAAGTTCTGGGTGTGCGGATGTTACTTTCCAGCCGCCTTGCCGCCGGTTTCAGCAGGCAGGGACTTGCCGTTCAGCCAGACATACTCCTTCCACGAGCCTTCGTAGAGGCGCACTTTTGGATAACCCAGGACGTGCTTCAGCGTGAAGTAGATCAGGCTGCCTTCACGCGAGGTGCCGCAGTAGCAGATGATGTCCTTGTCGGGCGTGATGCCAGCGGCCTTCAGCTCCGCCTTCATCGCGGCCAGGGGCTTGAACTGGTGCGTGTTGCCAGCCTCCATCAGCCGGGCCCAGTGAAAGCTGATTGCGCCGGGGATGTGACCTTTGCGCAACCACACATCGTCATTCCCCTGATACTCGTTCAGCGGACGTGCATCCACCAGCAGGTTGCCGGGCTTGCCGGCATGAGCCTGCACCGTTTTCACGTCCACGCCGATGCTCTTGTTGCCCTTCCACGGCAGGCGGCCTGCTGGATTGCCAAAGTAGTCCTTGGCGGGCTTGAAGCCCTTTTTCGCCCATTCGGCCAGGCCGCCATCCACGACGCGGATGTTCTGGATGCCAAATTTTTCCAGCACATAGACCACCATGCTCGTGCTGAGGATTTCATCGTTGGGCAGTGTGGCTCCGGTGGCATAGACCAGGTGCAGACGGTTTTTGTCCACCCCAGCACGCTTCAGCAGCGCCTTCGTGATGCTGTCGGGCAGGTATTGCACCGGCACGGCGTTGTGCGTGCCGCGCAGGGTGTCGAAGTTGATGTGATGCGCGGTCGGCAGGTGACCGCGGAAGTAGTCCTTGTAGCCGCCGCGCGTGTCGAGCACGACCGGCCGCTGCGAAGCATCGGGGTTCTCGATCAGCTTTTTCGCCTCGGTGACGGAGATGAGGCCGATGTCAGCCTGCGCAGTCATCGCTGCAAAGGCCGAAAGGAGGAGGATTGAGGTGGATTTCATGGGTGGGGAGGTAGGTGGGGAAGGGGTGGTCAGGGTCAGAATTTGAAGACGAAATTGATCTTCGCGATGTGGCTGGACTTGCCTTGCTCGGGGAAGTTGGTCCACCACTCGAGGACGATGTTCTTGTGCAGGTCATACTTCCAGCCAATGGCAGGTAGCCAGAAGGACTCATCCGCCGCCTGCACGAGGTCGGCGTTGATGTTGACGCTGCGGTCAAAGACCTGGAAGGTCTTGTCGATGCCGAAGAGGAAGCTGTTGCCGTTGGTCTGCACGCCATAGCCTGTGTGCGTGCGCAGCAGGCCGAAGTCATGGCTCAGCATCGCATAGGTGAAAGGGTCGCCTGCGCGGTTGATGTCCGTCAGCGCAATGCCCGCCACTCCGAGGACGAGCTTGCCGCCTTCCCAGGGTTCGATGCCTGCCTTGGTCTGGAAGAACAGCGGGCCGCTCTCATGAGTGATCATCGGGCTGTCCATGCCCCATTCGAGATTCAGGAAGTCGAACTGGAGGCCGGTCTTGAAGCCCATCCAGAAGGAATGTTCGTCAGGGCCGTTGGCGGCGAACTGGTTGGCTCCCGGACCAAAACTGCTGAAGGCCTGAATTGCGACAGTGCGGTGAGGCACGGTGTCTGCCGTGGGGATGTTGTTGAGGCCCGTCGGCGTGGCAAAGGCGGAAGAAACGACCGCAAACGCGGCCAGGGTGATTGATCGGAGGTGTCGGTGTGGCTGCATGGGATGGGAGGCTCTCATTTCGGGAGAAGGTGGAAGACCAGGGCGGCCAGCAGTACCGCCACAGGCAGGGTGATGATCCAGGCGAGCAGCACGGGAATCACCGTCCGCCATCTTGCCTGCCGAGTGGTGATGCCGATGCCGAGCAGTGCGCCGACCGTCACGTGGGTGGTGGAGAGCGGCAGCCCTTTCAGCGTGCCCAGCAGCACCAAGGCGGCGGTCGTCAGATTCGCGGCAAAGCCCTGGCCTGGGTTCATGCCGGTGATCTTGTGGGCCAAAGTGTCCGCCACATGGCGGGCACTGATCATGCCGCCAAGGGCGATCCCTGCCGCGACGACCAGCAGTGAGGAGGTCGAACTCAGGCTGGCGACTCCCATCAGCAGTGCGGCCATCTTGGGCGTGTCATTCATGCCACGTGCAAAGCACACCGCCCCCGCGCTCAGGAAATGCAACGCATCCAGTGTGCGTGTGCGGTGGTCGGGTGCCAGGCGGCAGGCTTTCAGCACGAGGTAGAGCAGAGCGCCGACCAGGATGGCGATCACCGGAGCCAGAAGCAGAGGTTTGGCAAAGGCCTCCCAAAGCTTGCTGAAATTCACCTCGTTCGGTTGCGCTGACAGCCCTGCCCCCAGCAGCGCCCCCATGAGCATGTGCGTGGTGGAGACCGGAAAGCCCAGGCGTGTGGCCAGCAGGTTGGCCATCGCTGCGCCTGAGGCCACGGCCAGCAGGAAGGCCGGCTGTGCGATGAGGCCGTCGGGCACCAGTCCTTTGCCTGAAAAGGCCTGAAGCAGGGCACTGGAGCCCACCAAGGCCGCAAGGCTGCCTGCGGCGGTGGTCAGCGTGGCCCAGCGAACCGCGGTGCGATAGCTGCAGGTGCCGCTGCCAAACAACGATGCCACGCCTTTGAAGTTGGCATTTGCCCCGTTGGCGTAGGCCACGCAGAGGGCAGCGGAGATGAGAAGCAAATCAGACACTGGGGTGGTTTTATATGCTTAAATTGGCATGTAAAACGCCCTGACTGTGATCATCAATCAATTAATTGCCACTTTTGGCATATAAAAGGGCCTGCTTGATGAAATCAGGCCGCTCCGCTAGGTCTGAGGCATGTCCAAGTTCAACTGCATTACGGCCATGAAGGCGCTGGGCGATGAAAACCGCCTCCGCATCATCCGCCTGCTGATGAAAGGGCAGCGCAGCGTGGGCGAGATCGTGGAGGCTGTGGGCATGACGCAGTACAACGTCTCCAAGCATCTGCGCATCCTGCGTGAGGCGGGCCTGGTGGAGCCGGAGAAGAACCGCCAGCAGCGTCTCTACACCCTGGCGGCTGCCTTCTCCCGGCACCTTCAGGAGAACCGCAACGTGCTGGACCTGGGCTGCTGCCAGTTCGACTTCAGCAAGCTGCCGAAATAACGGCTGCAGCCTGCGGATGGCCTGCCTGTGCACATGGTCTTGCTGGCATCTTGACCGGAGTTGATCCCCGGCGACAAATCGGTGCATGTCTGAAGTCACCGCCTTGTCCAAATTTGCCTGCCCGGCCTGTGGTGCGGAGGCGGTGTGGACTCCCTCCAAGCACGCGCTGGTCTGTCCTTACTGCGGCACGGAATCCCCGGCGGAGTTGAAGGCTGATGGCTCGCTGGTGGAGGAAAATGACCTGGTGGCGGCACTGCGTGCTCTGCCGGAGGACGAGCGCGGCTGGGCGGCGGTCAGAAAAACGGTGCGCTGCCAGAGCTGCCAGGCAATTTCGGTCTTCAATGAGACGCGCGTGGCGCAACGCTGCGACTTCTGCGGCTCTCCATCCCTGCTGAATTTGGATGATGTGCAGGCGCCGATCCGGCCGGGCAGCGTGCTGCCCTTCAAGGTGCCTGAATCCCAGGTGCGCGAGCAGATCCGCAAGTGGTATGGCAGTCATTTTTGGGCGCGCAGTGATGTGGGGGACAAGGCGCTGACAGACACGCTCCATGGCCTCTACCTGCCTTACTGGACGTTTGATGCCCATGCGGAATGCCCCTGGGAGGCCGAGGCCGGGTATCACTACTACACCACAGACAGCCAGGGCCGGCGTCAGCAGCACACGCGCTGGGAATATGCCAGCGGCCATGTGAGCATGCACTTTGATGATGTGCTGGTGCCTGCCTCCAAGGGCGTGCATCCGGCTCTGCTGGAGGATTTGCAGCCGTTTCCCACCACGACAGACCTCGTGCCCTATGATCCGGGCTACCTGAGCGGCTGGGTGGTGGAGCAGTATCAGATCGATCTGATCCAGGCTGCGCAGGATTCGCGGCAGCGGATGCACCGCCATCTGGAGACCGAATGTGGCCGGCAGGTGCCTGGAGACACCTACCGGAACCTGCACATCTCACCACAGTTCAGTGCGCAGACCTTCAAGCACACGCTACTGCCTGTGTGGCTGCTGACCTACAATTATGGTTCCAAGACCTATCAGGTGGCCGTGAATGGAGCCACTGGCAAGATCACGGGCGAATACCCGATCAGCTGGGTGAAGGTGATGATCGCCGTGGTGCTTGGTCTGATCCTGCTTTT
>CALDGV010000713.1 GCA_937941745.1 uncultured Prosthecobacter sp.
CGAACGCCTCAGCTACTACCACAACGGCCTCGAACGCCGCCTCACGGATGTGCACGGGCACGTCATCCAAAGCGCACTCGCATGAGAGTCTTGTTATCAGTCCTATTGGTCCCATCCGTCCTATTCAGCCAGGACTTCGACCGCGAGATCCGTCCTCTGCTGCAAAAACACTGCATCGAGTGCCATGGCGAAAAGAAGCAGAAAGGCGAGCTCCGCCTCGATGCCAAAGTGCATGCCTTCAAAGGCGGTCACGACGGCCCTGCGATTCGCGCCGGTCAATCGAGTGCCTCACCGCTCTTCCAGCGCATCACCAGCAACGATGACGATGAGCGCATGCCGCCAAAAGGCGATCCGCTAACGCCGCAGCAGATCACGCTCATCCGTGAATGGATCGACTCGGGTGCGAAATGGCCCGAGAATGCCAACGATAAGGCCGCGCTGACGGATAAGCGCCAACAGCACTGGTCGGTGCAGCCGATCAAAGTGGCTTCGGCTTTAGCCGAATCAGTCGGGCTAAAGCCCGAACTACTTTCCATCGACGCCTTCATCGAAGCCAAGCTCCGGGCGAATGGCCTCACGATGTCTCCGCAGGCAGACGCTCACACCTTGAAGCGTCGAATTCACTTCGATCTCCTCGGCCTTCCACCGCCCGACGTGGCAGACGCGTCAGACTTGTCCGACAAAGCTTACGAAGCGCTTGTGGACTCTCTCCTTGCCTCACCGCACTTCGGTGAACGTCAGGCACGACACTGGCTGGACATCGTCCACTACGCCGACACGCATGGCTTTGAGCGTGACCAGCTCCGCCCCAATGCCTGGCGCTACCGCGACTACGTCATCAACGCCTTCAACACCGACAAACCCTACGATCAGTTCATCAAAGAACAGATCGCCGGGGATTTGATGCCGAAACCGGTCATCGACGCGCTCGGCTTCCTGTCCGCCGGGCCGTGGGACTTCGTCGGGCAGGTCGAAACGAAGTCGGACATGCTGCGCCGTGCCGCTCGCGCCCTTGATCTCGATGACATGGTCACGCAGACGCTCACCGCCACGATGGGTATCACCATCAACTGCGCCCGCTGCCACGATCACAAGCTCGATCCGATCACGCAGGAGGAGTATTACCGGCTGTGGGCCGTGTTTGCCGGTGTGAAGCGCGGTGATCGCGAACTAGATCCCGCGGTGACCAAACAACTCGCCCTGGAGAAAGCACGACTTGGCAAAGAACTCGTGCAAACGCGGGCGCAGATCGCCAAACTGGCAGGTGAAGGCCTCGAATTGGCCAAGCTACTCCCCGAAGGCTCTGGCATCGACATGCGCAACGGCGCGGTGACGAAGGACAAGCAGGGCTACCACCGCGACATCCAGACGAATCGCCTTCAGAAGGTCGAAACGGTGCCCGGCGTGAAGTGGGTCTTCGTTCCCGATGGCAAAGGCGAAGTCACCGTGGACTTCAAAAAGCCAGTGAAGGGCCTTCCAGCCACCAGCGGCCACTTTTGGGACATGATCGCGAATCGTCCGCTGAACGCCCAACGCAGCACAACGCTCGGAGCCACCGACTTCGCCACGAAAGGCCACAGCCTGCTCGCCATGCATGCGAACAGCGGCATCACCTTCGATCTCGCGAAACTGCGCGAGCAGAGTGGTCTGAAAGCCATGCGCCTCACCGGCCTCATCGGTTTTGGAGCCTCGAAAGAGGCCGCAGGCACGAAGGCAGACTTCACGATGTTCGTCGATGACGAGTTGAAGTTCAAAAAGCTCAAACTGCGCAAGGACGAGACCGCCGTGCTCGACCTTGATGTGCCTGCGAAGGCCAAAACGCTGACTTTGATCGCCACGGATGGCGGCGACGGCATTGGCAGCGATCTGCTTTTCATCGGCGATGCAAAGCTGTTGCCCGAAATCGCCGAAACGCGGCTCAGCGAGGTCCAAAAGGCCGATTTGACGAAACTCCGCGCCGAAGCTCAAAAGCTCGAAAAAGCCCTCCAGGGCCTTCCCGAGCCCGAAAAGGTCTATGCGATCGTTTCCGACGAAAAACCGCCGGTGATCAAAGTGCAGCGTCGCGGCAATCCAGAGGATGAGGCACAGGAAGTCACGCCGGGGGCTTTTGCGTGGGTGAAGCATGCCAGCGCGGCCTTTGGCGATCAACAAACACCCGAAGCGCAGCGTCGCCTCGCTTTGGCGAACTGGATCACGCATCCTGAGAATCCGCTCACGGCGCGCGTGATCGTGAATCGGCTATGGCATCATCATTTTGGTCAGGGGCTAGTCAACACGCCGAGTGATTTCGGCATCGGTGGCAGTGCGCCGAGTCATCCGGAGCTGTTGGACTACCTGGCGCGGGAGCTCATGACGCACGGCTGGAGTTTGAAGCATGTGCATAAGCTGATCGTGATGTCGAAGGCGTATCGGCAGAGATCGGTCGGATCAGTCCCATCGGACGGATCGAATCGGCTGCTTTGGCGGCAGAATCCGCGGCGGTTGGATGCGGAGACGCTGCGTGATACGGTGCTGAGGGTTTCTGGGAAGCTGAACCTGCAGCGTGGCGGGCCGGGTTATCGCGACTTCAACTATACGGAGGCCTACGCGCCCATTTACGACTACATCACGCCGGACAAACCGGAACTGTGGCGGCGCAGCATCTACCGTTTTGTCGTTCGCACGACACCGCACCAGTTCATGACGACGCTGGACTGCCCTGATCCGGCGAATCTGACGCCCGCACGAGCCCAAACGACGACCGCCCTGCAGGCGCTGACACTCTCGAACAACGAGTTCATTCTCCAGCAGGCAGGCTTCCTCGCCGAGCGGGCAAAGACGCCCGAACGCGCCTTCCAGCTCTGCTTTCAGCGCGATGCGACACCTGATGAACTCGCGGCAGCACGAAAAATCAGCCTCAAGGAGCTTTGCCGCATGCTGCTCAATGCGAATGAATTCGTCTATTTGGACTAGAGAGTTCTTGATTTAGCAGCATCAGAACAAGGACGTCTCTAGAGAGGTCTGGCCTTCTTCATGAATGCACATGGCTAGAAAAAACCTTCCCGCAGGAGATACATACCTCGTATCAGGTTTAATGCCTCAAAACATACAATGAACGCTGCGAATGTTGCTTGGACTCAAGAACGCCAGATAGATGACCTCTTGTTATGACCAAATCGAACGATGATGCACGCTTCAGGCTGCTCGTCGAAAACATCGGCGATGTGCTTTGGTTCAAAGAGCTCAATCCGGCCCGCTTCACCTATGTAAGCCCGGCGTTTGAGCGAATCTGGGGACATCACGTCGAGGAGTTGCAGCGGAAGCCGGGCCTGTGGGAGGAGGGCATTCATCCAGAAGACCGCCCCAGTGTGCGTCGGGCGTTGCGACAGTGGTTCAGCGGTGAAAAGCCCGACTACGAGGCAGTCTATCGCGTCATCGGCCAGAAGGGCCAGTTGCGCTGGATTGCGGATCGAGGCATCATTTTAGGCCGCAAGAACGGCAAACCCTATCAGATCGGCGGCATCGCCCGTGACATCACCGAGCGCGAAGCGGCGAATGCCTCGCGCAAACACCTAGCCGCCGTCGTGGAGAACTCGGACGATGCCATCATCACGCTTGATCTCGATGGTGTGATCCAGACGTGGAATGCCGGTGCGGAGCGCATCTTCCAATACAGCGCGAAAGAGGCCGTCGGGCGTAATGTGAGCTTTCTGCGACCGCTGGAGGCGGCGGATGACGAGACTGTGTTTCGCCGCCTGATCCGCCAGGGGAAGCGCATCGACCACTACGAGACGCATCGCGTGCGCAAGGATGGCCGCGTGATCGACATCTCGGTGTCCATCTCACCTTTGAACGACTCCGCAGGACGCCTCACCGGCTTCTCAAAGATCTCGCGAGACATCACCGAGCGAAACGTGGACCGGCGCATGTTCCATCAATTGCTCGAGTCCGCGCCGGACGGCTTTGTGATCCTGAATGCCGATGGAATCGTGCGCATGGCCAATGCACGCACGGAGGTGCTCTTTGGCATGCCGAGGAAAACAATCATCGGCGCGGCTTTTGAATCGCTGCTGCCAGCGGAGGAGCAGAACCGCTTCACCGCGTGCCGACGCGAGTTTTTGCGCCAGCCGGGCCATGCGGAGAAATTTCGCGGCATGCATTTGCAGGGCCTTCGGCGCCGTGGCGGCGTGTTTCCGATGGAGATCAGCCTCAGCCAGGTGGAGACCCCGGAGGGACCGCTCATCATCATCGACATCACGGACATCACCGAGCGCAAAGAGGCCGAGCAGACCATCCGCGAGCTGAATGCGGAGCTCGAGCAGCGTGTGCAGGAGCGCACCTCCGCGCTAACCGAGCAGATCGCCGCGCGGCTGCGACTGGAGGAGGAGCTTCTCAACATCAGCGAGCGTGAGCAGCGCCGCATCGGTCAGGATTTGCATGATGATCTCGGCCAGCAGCTCGCGGGTGCGTGGATGATGGCTGATGTGCTCCAGCGCATGCTTGAGGCTGAAAAATCACCGCGTCATGCCGAGGCGAAAAAGATCGGCGGCCTGCTGCAAAAAGCGCTCGCCCACACGCGCGGTCTCGCCCGCGGTCTGCATCCCGTCGCGCCGGAGCAGGGAGGTTTCGCGAAGGCACTAGAAACACTCGCCACGCAATCGGGCGAACTGTTTCGCGTGAAATGCCTCTTTGAATGCGAGGAAGCGCCTCCCATCGACGACGAGGCCATCAGCACGCATCTTTACCGAATCGCGCAGGAGGCCGTGAGCAATGCCGTGAAGCACGGCGCGGCCAAAAAAGTGC
>CALDGV010000714.1 GCA_937941745.1 uncultured Prosthecobacter sp.
GTGCTCGGCGTGCATCTGGCGGCGGCGAACTGCAAATACCTCACGCTGGATTTCGTGCGAGAGGAGTTGCAGTTTGGGTTCACCCGCAGTTTCGCCGGAAAAACTCGCAAACACATGCACAAGTCCAGCCTGAGCATGAAAAGCGGCGTGCCCACCACGACCTTGAAGCACGGACGTTATCAGTGGGAGGCGGTTGTGGACTCCGGCTCCGTCTTTGGCGTCCAGCTTGATCAAAACGTCGCCTCGGTGCTAGGCTACAAGAACGGCGGCTGGCAGGTGGGCGGGAATTATCTCATCACCGGCGTGGGCGGGGCGCAGACGCCGGATCAGGCAAAAGTGCGGGTGTTGGAGTTTCAGACGCTCGGCTTGTTCGGTTCCCGTTATCCCTTTGCGGAAGTGGATGTGATGCCCGGCCCGTCACGCCTGGGAACGTATTTGTTGGAAGACTATCGCGTCACGCTGGATTTCGAGCACGGCCTGCTGCTGGTCGAGTGGGGTTGAACCAAGGCGCTCAAATCCACGATTTTTTGCGACGGAATCGCAAGAGGACAATCTGGACGCATAAAAGTTTAAAAAGATCAAGATGACGGTTGCAAACCTGCTCCCATCTCCCTATTCTGGGAATCCTTGTGAAATTTTTCACAAGCTCATCTGCCGTCATTAATTATGGGTAACTTTTTTCCGCGTTGGACCAACTGGCTGCCGCTCAAGGTGGCCATTGCCGTCGTGTTCATTGCCTTGGGCGTGAGTGTCGGCGTCGCCTACTACTTCACTCCGAAATACACCCGTGTGGGCTACGAGCCGACCCAGCCGGTGCCTTTCTCTCACAAAATTCATGCCGGCCAGCTCGGTCTCGACTGCCGTTACTGTCACAGCTTTAGCGAGGCCGCCAGCCACGCGAACGTGCCGACGAACCAGACCTGCTTCAACTGCCACGGACCAGGCAAAGGCAACATCCGCAGCAATTCCCCCAAGCTAGAACTGGTTGTGAAAGCCAACGAAACCGGCAAATCGATCCCGTGGGTGAAGATTCACAAGGCTTCTGATTACGTTTACTTCAATCACAGCGCCCACCTCAATCGCGGCATTTCCTGCGTCTCCTGCCACGGCAAGATCAATGAGATGGAAGTGGTCCGCCACGACCAGCCGCAGTCCATGGGCTGGTGTCTCGACTGCCACCGCAACCCTGAGAACAACCTGCGCCCGCTGGAGCAGATCACGAACCTCAATTTCAAGCCCGCTGACCTGAAGCGCGCGGACTTCTACAAAGGCCTGCTCGACAAGAAGATTCCGGCCAAGGAGATTGCCACGGTGATCGGTGGCGAGACTGCGAAAGCCGACGACCTCGACCAGCTTCTCAAGCTCGCTGAAACCACTTACGGCAAGGAAGTGACCCAGGCGGAAGTGGGCACCCAGCTCAAAAAGCACTGGCAGATTCAGCCGCCAGAAAACTGCACCGCCTGCCACCGCTAACCCCGCGCCTTTTTTCCCGACACATGAAACGCAATTGGATTCATCCCGAGGAGCCGCAGAACGCGAAGCGCTACTGGCGCAGTGTCTCCGAGTTGGAGCGTCGTGAGAATTTCCTCAAGGATCTGGGCCGCGAGTTCCCGGCTGGCGACAGACTGACGGAAGAAGAGCGTGAGAACGGTCGCCGTGACTTTTTGAAAATCATGGGCGCCAGCGTGGGTCTGATGGGTCTGGCAAGCTGCCGCCGCCCGCTGACCACGATCCTGCCCTACACCCAGCACGTCGAGTGGATGGTGCCGGGCAAGGCGCTGATGTATGCCACCACGATGCCCCGCAGCGGCGGTGCGACGCCCCTCGTCGTCACCACGCACGAAGGCCGTCCGACACACGTTACTGGCAATCCACTTCACCCCCTTGGTGGTGGCATTGACAGCTTCGCACAGGCTTCCGTGCTTGATCTTTATGATCCCGAACGCTCGCAGCAGCCGCTCGGCATGGGCAAGGAACTCTCTTGGGCCAAGGCGAACGAATTGCTCACCACCGTGTCCGCCGAGGCCAAAAAATCCTCCGGTGCCGGTCTTGGCATCGTGATTGGAGCCACCACCTCCCCCACTTACCTGCGTCTGCTTGGCGAGGTGAAGGCCGCTTTCCCGCAGGCCCAGTTGTTCAAGTATGAGGCCGCAGGCGCTGACGGCAGCGCCGCTGCTAACAAGTCCGTGCTCGGCGCGGGCGTGAAGCCCTTCGTCAAGCTTGGCTCCGCGATGCGCATCCTGGCGCTCGACTGCGATTTCCTCGGCCTGGACCCGGTTGCGGGCGAGCCGATCTCCGCCTTCACGAAGCATCGCGCCAAGGAAGCGAAGACGGCGGACATGAACCGCCTCTACGTTCTCGAAAACCGCTACACGCTCACCGGCGGCATGGCGGATCATCGCAAGGCGCTTCCTGCCAGCCTGATTCCGGCTGCTGCTGCTCTCATCGCCGTTGAACTGGGTGATACTTCGGCCAAAGCGCTGGCGGACACTGCTCCTGCCGGTCTCAAAGACTGGATCGCTCCGGCGGTTCGCGATTTGATCGACAACAAGGGCAAATCCGTCGTTCTCGCTGGATCCCGCCTCGGCGCGGAAGTCCACGCGCGCAAAGTCCCTGCAGTTCAGTGCGCGAAAGATTTTTTTGGAGAGTTGGATCATGGATTCTTCCATCTCTTTGGGTATCTCCGCGGGGCACTTGTATTCCACATACTCCTGATAATGCTGCTTGACCGTGTAGTTATACACGTTGTAGCCCTCGATGGGAGAGCGGTGGTAGATGACCTCCATAGGCGGAAATACCGTTACGTTTTCGCCGTTGCCA
>CALDGV010000715.1 GCA_937941745.1 uncultured Prosthecobacter sp.
TGTAGCCGGATCCCAGAGGCGCGCCATCCTGTCCGCACCACCGCTCAAAAGCCGGTCCCCCTTGTCGGACAAGCGCAGGGAGAGCACATTGTCGTCATGAGCCTTCCAGGTGCTCAGCAGCTTGCCAGTAGCCAGGTCAAACTTGCGGATGAAGCCGGCTCCGCCCGCCTCACCATCTGCGGCAAAAACGGCTGTGCCTGAGGCATCAAAAATGACTGCCGTGGCAGCTCCGACCAGGCTTTCTGTCATCTGACGCACCTGCTGCTGGGTGGCAGCATCCCAAATGACCAGCTTCTGAAAGCCTCCCGTCACGATCCATTTACCATCCCGGCTCCAGGCCAGCGAGTTCACCGGCTCCACGTGCCCTCCTTCCAACTTGCCCGTCACCGCGCGCTCGGGCTGGGTGAGGTCAAGCAGCAGCACCTTGTCCGCCCTGGCCACAGCGAGGCGCTTTTCATCCGGAGACAACGCCAGTGCCAGCACCGGCTGGTATGCCGCAGGCAGCGCTGTCAGCTTCACCGCCCTGGGGGCGGGTGCCTCATCAAAAACGGAGGCATCCCAGGCCGCCCCTGCATCGATCCAGGCCTTCAGCGAGGCCAGTTCAGCAGCCGAAAGGTCCTTTTTAGGGGGCATGTGGGGGTCGCCATCCTCCAGGCAAAGCTGGTAAAGCAGGCTTTCCGCGGCCTTGCCGGGCTTCACGGGCACGCCGTTGTCCCCGCCCTTCATCATCTTCTCCGCCGTCGTCAGCAGAAGACCACCCTTGGCCTTGCCGGGCTTGTGGCATCCCACACATTGATCCCGCAGCACGCGCAGGGCAGGTTTGACCACATCGGCAGCCGATGCTGTGAGAGAGAGCAGCAGGAAGGAGGAGGGAAAAAGCAGGCGTGGAGACATGAACACACGGAAAATACGTCCGCCAGAGCCCGAAAACTTGCCTGGAAGATCAGCCGTGAGGCCTCCCAGCCGTCCTGAAAAGCTGGTTGACCCCCCGCACGTCTGTGGCAGTATCGCGGCCCTTCACGCCCCGGCGAAAGCACCCTTTGCCTCGACGGGTCCACGTGATCACCCCATCCTCCCCATGAAAGCCGAAGGCCACCCCACCACCTACGAAACCACGATCACCTGCACCTGCGGAACCGTGTATCAGACCATGTCCACCGTGCAGAACCTCCGCATCGGCATCTGCGCCGGCTGCCACCCCTTCTTCACCGGTGAGCAGCGCTTCGTCGATACCGCCGGCCGAGTGGACAAGTTCGCCCAGCGTTACGGCAGCACCCGCGCACGCCGCGCTGCTCCGAAGCTCAGCGACGCTTCCGCATAATCGCAGCAGATTCTTTTTTCACTTTTGCAGCATCGCGGACGCCTTTCCGGCCTCCGCGATGTTTGTTTTACAAACCAGCCCACTCCTGCCACTCTCCGCGCTTTCTCATCATGGCCAACGCCCCCCTGCTCATCTATCTCGACGGCAAACTTGTCCCGGAATCCGAAGCGAAAATCTCCGTCTTCGACCACGGCCTTCTTTACGGCGATGGCTGCTTCGAAGGCATCCGCATCTACAGCGGACGTGTCTTCCGCCTGACCGAGCACCTGGTGCGCCTGTATGAAAGCGCCCGCAGCATCTGCCTCACCATCCCGATCAGCATCGAAGAGATGGAAAAAGCCACGCTCGACACCGTCGCGGCCAACAACCTGCGCGATGGCTACATCCGCCTCGTCATCACCCGCGGTGTGGGCTCCCTGGGCCTCAATCCCTACCAGTGCCCGAAGGCCAGCATCTTCATCATTGCCAGCGGCATCACGCTGTATCCCAAGGAGAAGTATGAGACCGGCCTGAACCTCATCACCTGCGCCACCCGCCGCCCGGCCACCGCCGCGCTCAGCCCGCAGGTGAAGAGCCTGAACTACCTGAACAACATCATGGCCAAGATCGAGTGCATCCAGGCCGGCTGCGAAGAGGGCATCATGCTCAACGAGCAGGGCTATGTGGCCGAGTGCACGGGTGACAACGTCTTCGTCATCAAGAATGGCCAGGTTTACACCCCCACGATCTCCAGCGGAGCCCTCAACGGCATCACCCGGATGGCGGTGATTGAAGTGATGCGCGGCATGGGCCTCCAGGTCCATGAGGTCACCATGACCCGCCACGACATCTACACGGCGGACGAATGCTTCCTCACCGGCACGGCCGCCGAAGTCATTCCGGCGGTGCAGTATGACCGCCGCCCTATTGGCGACGGCAAGCCCGGCAAGCTCACCTGCGAAATCATCGCCAAGTTCAAGGCGCTCGCCAACAGCACCGGCACGCCGGTTCCTTACGCAGCCTGAGCAGACCGCACCGACGGTTTCACCGCATGCAAGAGTACCACAGGCTCCTCCGCAAAGTCCTCGACCACGGTTCCTACCGCGAGGACCGCACGGGCACAGGCGCCTACTCCGTCTTTGGCGAGCAGAGCCGCTATGACCTGAGCCAGGGATTCCCCCTCGTCACCACCAAGAAGCTGCATCTGCGCAGCATCATCCATGAGCTGCTCTGGTTCCTGAAAGGCGACACCAATGTGCGTTATCTTCAGGAAAACAAGGTCACCATCTGGGACGAATGGGCCGACGAAAACGGCGAACTCGGCCCCGTCTATGGAGCTCAGTGGCGGCGCTGGCAGGGGGCTCCAGGTGCTGCGCCGGTGGACCAGATCAGCAAGCTCATCCACGGCCTCCAAACGAATCCCTATAGCCGCCGCCACATTGTCAGCGCCTGGAACGTGCCCTTCATTGAGCAGATGGCGCTGCCGCCCTGCCACTGCCTGTTCCAGTTCTTCGTGGCTGAAGGCAGGTTGAGCTGCCAGCTCTACCAACGCAGCGCCGACCTCTTCCTTGGCGTGCCCTTCAACATCGCCAGCTACAGCCTGCTGGTGCTCATGGTGGCCCAGGTCTGCAATCTGCAGCCGGGAGATTTCGTGCACACCTTCGGCGACCTGCACCTTTACAAAAACCACCTCGATCAAGCGCGCCTGCAGCTCAGCCGCGAACCACGTCCGCTGCCGGTCATGAAGCTGAACCCTGAGGTGAAGGATCTCTTTGCCTTCCAGTTCGAGGATTTCACTCTCGAAGGCTACGATCCCCATCCAGCGATCAAGGCTGAGATCGCGGTCTAAAAGCCGCACTCGCGGCCCAGCTTCGCCAGCCTGCTGCCATCATGGCATTGTCGGCTGAAATCAGGGCTCCTGGTGCTTGGGAAGATCGGTCTTGGGCAGGATGAAGAAAGCCTGTCCTGGCTCGATGATCCATTCCTGAGATTGATCGAGCATGGCCGCATCTCCTTCCACCACCCAGGCAGCTGCTGCGTCTGCCTGATGATGGAACAGGCTGCGGTAGCTGGCGGCTCCGGCCTTGAAATCACCCTCCCACAACCGCAGCCGGGCAGCCTCGGCAGCAGTGGCAGCCGCCGTGAACCCCTTGTCCTGCGTGAGCCCGAGGCTTTGAGGGCTTTGCTCCATGAGGAAGCCACTGCCCACCAGCTGGGCTCCAGCTTTGAGCGGCAGGCTGAAACGTCCGGTGCGCACGGCACCCGTGAAGGTCAGAACCACTGCCTCACCCCGAGCCTGAAGCATCAGACCCTCGCCCGGCATGACCTCGCGAGCGCCGGTAAAGTCTCCTGTCCAGCCTTCCGCCGTCAGTGTGGAGGTCTGGAAGGCATTGGCTGCCGCATCAAAGACCATGACCCGGTCATCAATGGCAAAAGACTCCTGAGTGAGTTCATCCACCGTCCAATGCGCACGAACTGTCACCACCTCACCTGCGGCCAAAGGCGCATTCTCGCCAAGGGTGATGCGGCTTCCGGAGCTACGGGCGGCATCGACTTCGAAGCGCTGGCCACTGCTCAGAACCTCGAGATAGCAGCCCGGACCTCCCGGCAGGGAAACCGCCACCGGCAGGGTGATCTGTGCGCCATTCACAGCCGTGATCTTGCCCGTGAAGACTGCCTCCTTGAGCA
>CALDGV010000716.1 GCA_937941745.1 uncultured Prosthecobacter sp.
TTGCCAGCTCCGAGCAAGCACTTTGATGGCAGATTTTTCGTCACGAGGGCGCTGGAAGCTTCCCAGACACCTCCAATCCCATCATCACAACTCGCCCAATGGCCAGCGGTGCAGCGAGAGAAGAGCCTCGTCGTTTTGCAAAATGAACCCAACCCAGGGGGCTGTTGGAGGCCTGCGCGTCATTCCATCATTTCAGCCTCGGGAGCTTGCCGTGCAGCAGCCCACGTGGCATGCCTGAGGTGCTTTGATCTCGCTTGATGATTCCTCCGCAAACTGGTCACGCCGCTTCTGGTGGCTGCTGGCCGGGGTTTTCGTGTTCCGGGTGCTTTTCACCCTGTTTTTCTGCGCTCATGCGGACCTTTCCGGAGATGAAGCCTATTACTGGGACTGGGGCCGCCGCCCAGACTGGGGCTACTACAGCAAACCACCGATGATTGGATGGATCATGGGCGTGATCGGCTGGCTGGCCGGGGCCTGTGACATAGCGATCCGACTCACAGCACTGACGCTGGGCACGCTGACTTCGGCGGTGATCTTTGCCCTGGCACGCCGGCTCTACGATGCACGCACCGGCTTCATCACGGCTCTGCTGGTGCTGCTGACACCGGCCAACACGGGCTTGAACCTGTTTCTAACCATTGATGCACTGCTGCTCCTGTGCTGGTCACTGGCGCTGCTGCTGTTCTGGCTGGCTGCAGAACGTCCGCAGTGCGGCTGGCGCTGGCTGGCGCTGGCGGTCGTCATCGGCGTGGGCACGTTGAGCAAGCAGATGATGCTTGTGTTTCCGGCGCTGATGCTGGCCTTCGCCGTCTTTTCCAAGCCTGATCGGGCGCTCCTGAAGAATCCACGCATGTGGCTGGCCATGGCTGCCGGGGCGGCTTTCCTGACTCCCGTGCTGCTCTGGCAGCAAAAGCACCACTGGATCACCCTGGAGCACACGGCGCATCACTTCAATACGGAGAGCCTGGGCCTGGGCAAATGGCTGGCACGGACGCTGGAGTGGCCGGGCGTGCAGGCCCTGGTCTATTCCCCAGTCACCTGGGCGGCGATGGTGCTGGTGCTCTGGGTAAGCATGAAGCAGTGGAAAAGCCAGGGCCGCCGCGAGCGCTACCTGCTGCTGTGTTCCGCTCCGGCACTCGTCGCCTTTACGGTTCTGGCCCTGCGTCAACGGATCAATCCCAACTGGCCCGCCGTCTTCTGGGTGCCCCCTCTCCTGCTGGTCGGAGCCTGGTTCTCCGGTCACCTCAGCCTGCCAGGCAGGATCACATGGCGCACCTGGAGCCTGCGCGTGTCGGCACTCTTGGTACTGCTGGCACACCTGGTGATCCCACTGGTCTTCCTCACCAGCCTGAAAGGGCACAAGAAGCTGGCGGAACTGCGTGGCTGGAAGGAAACCGGCAGGCAGGCGGGCGTCTTTCTGGATCAAGTGCCCCGGCCCGCAAACACCTTCGTCATGGCATTGGGGCATCGCTACAATGCCGCGCAGATGGCTTTTTCGATGCCGCAGAACCCCCGGCTCTACCGCTACGAATCCTCCGGACACCCGATGTCCCAGTATGAAATTTGGCCGGGAGCTGAGGAACGCCTGGGAGACGATGGCCTCATCTTCAGCCCAGGAGCGGTGCTGCCACCAGCGGTCGTGGCCTGCTTTGAAAATGTGGAGCGGCAGGGCCGCGTGGAGGTTCCGCTGGGGGCGAAAACCCGGGTTTATGAAGTTTTCCTTGGCAAGCGGCTGAAAAGCTGGACAGCCATTCCCGCTCAGCCCTCCTCCACCCGCCCCTGAATGTCCTGGGACTTCGAACTGCTCCGCCTCATCAACGTCACATGGGCTCATCCCGCCCTGGACTGGCTGATGCCCGCAGTGTCAGCCGTGGATGCCTGGATTCCGCTCTTCGCAGTGGTGGTGCTGGTGCTGCTGTGGCGGATGCGCTGGCGCGGGTTCTGGATCGTGCTCTGCGTGGGTGTCACCATCGCCGTGGCCGATGGCCTGGTGTCCCGAAACTTGAAGTTCCTGGCCGAAAGAGTGCGGCCCCGCAGTTCCGTGGAGGGCCTCCTCATCCGTGATCTTGGGCACGGCAGGCCGGAGTTCATGCGCTTCTTCAGCCCGCCCATGGTGAAGGAAAGCGCGAACCAGCATCGGACCAAGGGTGGCTCCTTCCCCAGCAGCCACACGATGAACATGTTCGCCTTCGCCACGGTCATCGCGCTCTTCAGCCGACGCTGGGCTGTGGCGCTTTACCTTCTCGCAGCTCTGGTGGCCTATTCCAGGCTCTACTGCGCGGCACACTGGCCCAGCGATATCTTCCCCTCGATCGGCATGGGCATCCTGCTCGGCTTGGTCATCCCCAGGCTGCTACTCCGCATCGCGTGCCGGCTCGGCCTCGGTCAGCGGTTCGGCATCGCCGAGGTCCGCCATTGAATCCCGCCGGGCCAGAAATTCAGCCAGGATGTCCTCCAGCTCCATGATGCTGGTGATCTGGCTGAAACGCCCCCGCAGGAACTTCCCGCCGCGCAGGTTCTTGGTGTAGTTCATCAGCCGGGTGCGCATGGAGCGCATCATCTCAAACTCCCCGCGCGTGCTGCGTGGCAGGCTGAGCTGGCAATGATGGCGCATCAGTTCAAAACGCTGCTCCACGGTGGCAGTCGGCAGGTGCTGGCCTGTGGCCAGGTAGTGCTTGGCCTCCTGAAAAACCCAGGGATTCGTCATGGCGGCACGGCCGATCATGATGCCGCGCACGTTGGTCTGCGCCCGCCGCACCTCCACATCCGCGCCGCTGCTGATGTCGCCGTTGCCGATCACGGGAATCTTCACCGCGTCCGCCACCTGGGCGATCACCTCCCAGTCAGCCAGGCCGCTGTAGCCCTGCGCCTTGGTGCGCCCATGCACGGCGATGGCCTGGATGCCGCAGTCCTCCAGGATGCGGGCCACCTCCACCGCATTGATGTTCTGAGAGTCCCAGCCAATGCGCATCTTGGCCGTGACGGGAATGGATACCGCGCGCGCCACTTCTCGCGCCACGCTGGCCAGCAGCGGGCAGTTCCGCAGAAGGGAGGAGCCTCCATTTTTCGACACCACCTTGTTCACCGGACAGCCAAAGTTGATGTCGATGAAGTCCGGCTGCTTCCAGTCGATGATCTTGCGGGCCGCCTCCCCCATCCGCACCCCGTCCGCGCCGAAAAGCTGCACGCCCAGCGGACGCTGAGGCTCGTCAAAGTCCGTGTAGTGACGCGTGCGGTCATCCCGCTGCAGGATGCCCTCGGCGGAGACAAACTCCGTCACCATCACATCCGCGCCCAGCCCCTTGCAGATCGAGCGAAAGACCACGTCCGTCACCCCGGCCATGGGAGCCAGATAGAGGGGGAAAGTGCCGTCGCGAAGCCAGGGAAGCATCCTGCAGCCTAGCGCGTTCCTGACGCTGGAGCAAGAAAGGAGGCGGAAGAGCAGCTCTCCCGCCTCCTTCAGCGATTCTTTGCGATGCCGGTGCCGGTCAGGCCTTCAGCACATGCGTCCCTGCGATCAGGTCATGGATGCAGCGGCGGTCAGCACGGAAGATGAAGCAGATGTCCACCAGGGAGTAGAAAGCCCCGATCAGCGGCACGGCCCCGATCAGGCCGTTCACAAACCCACGCAGCAGCACCGCCTTCACAAAGCCAGGATTGCTGTTGTCCTCCAGCCTGGCGATGCGGATGCCCATCCACTTCTTGCCAATGGTCTGCCCATGCGTGCTCAGACGCATCAGGTTGTAGATGTCGAGGACCCGGGTCTCGCTTTCGAGCAGGG
>CALDGV010000717.1 GCA_937941745.1 uncultured Prosthecobacter sp.
AGTAGTCGAACTCACAGCCCTGGCCGATGACGATGGGGCCGGAACCGATGACGAGGATGCGTTTGATGGAGGTGTCTTTAGGCATGGGGGCGTGACGAGGGAGCGTGGGGGGTGAGGGAAAAGCGTTCGGTCGTGGCGCTTTCAGGGGGCCGGAGGGCACGAAATCGGGCAATGCCGGGCCGGAAAGCGCGGCATCTTGCACGGTCCCTCCCGGCTGTCAAAGGGCGGGGCGCAGGAAGATCAAAAGACCTGCCCTGAATGGCCTGAAGACGGGGTGGCCGGCCTCAGATGCGGACCTTGAATTCGTCCTTTTCCGAGACGCTTTCCGCAAAGGCGACGAGGAGCTGGATGACCTGCTCCACATCCCGAAGATCAGCCATCTCCACGACACTGTGCATGTAGCGCAGCGGCAGGGAGACGAGGGCGCTGGGGATGCCATGCTGCTGGGTGAAGATGACATCGGTGTCCGTGCCGGTGAAGCGGGAGGAGGATTCGTGCTGGATGGGGATGCCCTTGCGTCCGGCCACCTCGATCAGGCGCTGGACGACCTCCAGGTGGTTGGCGCTGCCATGGGTGAGGCTGGGGCCGCCGCCAAGCCTGACTTCGCCGTGCTTCTTCACGTCCACGCTCGGGGTGTCGGTGGCGTGGGTGACATCCAGGACGATGGCGACATCCGGCATGAGGCGGTGCGCCGCCATCTTGGCCCCGTTGCCACCGATCTCCTCCTGCACGGCATTCACGGCGATGACGGTGCTGGCAGGGCGCTTTTTGGCCCGGCTGAGGCGGGCGATGACCTCGGCGATGATGAAACCGCCGATGCGGTTGTCGATGGCACGACCAAAGAGGCGGTTTTCGCCGAGCTCCTCCACGGTGTCGGCATAAACCGCCGGGTGACCGACCCGGATGCCGGCACGGGCGACCTCTTCTGCGCTCGTGGCGCCGATGTCGATCCACAGTTCATGGACCTTGGGGGCCTTCTCGTCGTCGCGGTTTTCGCGGATGTGGATGGCGATGTTGCCAATGAGGCCGCGGACGGTGCCTTTGTCGCCCAGGATGTCCACCCGGCGGCCCCGGGCCGTGGCCACATCACTGCCGCCGACGCGGTCCACGCTGATGAAGCCCTCCTTGGAGATGTATTTCACCATGTAGCCGATTTCGTCGGCATGAGCTTCGAACATGATGCGGCGGGGCTTTTTGGCGCTGCCCTCCAGGGTGGCCCAGGCGGTGCCATAGGCATCACTTTCGACGCGGTCGGCAAACTTGCGGGTGTAATCCGCCCATTTGCGCTGGCCACGGAACTCAAAACCGGTGGGGCTGGGAGTGGAAAGGAGGTCGATCAGGAAGTGTTTGGAGGCAGGTGACATGGCGGTGGCGAGGATGAGTCAAGAAAGCGGCTGGAGGGTCAAGCGGAGAGGTGCGGAACTGGATCAGCGCGGCGGCCAGGAGGCGGAGGTGCCGCCTCCATGAGGGGCACCGAGGCGGGTGGGAACCTGGATACGCGGCAGATGCACGGCATGGGTGCGCCAGTGATGGCGGCGGCGGCTGAACCGGCCAGCAATGCCGCCGATGAGGCCTCCAGCCACGAGGAAACCCAGGAGCCAGCGCAGCAGGCGGAGATCATCGCGCGTCGGAGTCTGGCTGGCCCGCTGCTGGTCCAGATGAAGGCGGAGCAGGCTTTGGAGAAGCACGCTCATGGACGACTGGAGACGCTGCTCGGGGGACTTGCCCGCTTCCAGCATCTTTTCATGCGCCTGATCCCTGGCGCTGATGAGGCCGGCCGTGGGCAGCACCTGCCAGAGGGGTGGTGCCAGGGAGACCATCTCCTGCCCTTTGGAGCGATCGTAGAGAAACAGCACGGCGGCACGCTCCTGACTCCAGGCCTTGCGAAGCAGCCGCGAGTGGCTGCGCAGTGTCTGACCCTCCGGCAGAAAGGTGGTGGCCACGAACCAGGCTTCGATGCCTGTCTTCTGCCGGAAGGCTGAGAGCTCGCGCGCCAGCGCCTCATGGACTGGCTGGCTGAGGGCACGGGTGTCATCCAGCACCCCATCCGCCGGTGCCGGCGGAAGTTCCTGAGCCCAGGCAGAAGCCACCCAGCACAGGCTTAGCAGAGGGAGAAGCAAGAGGCGCGTGATCAGCGGCATGGCATCGAACTTCAAGAAGGCTTCCGCGTCGGATCAAAGAAGATCTTCACCTCGGCCTCCGTGGTGCCGAGCAGCTGCTGGGCGCGCTTGAGGGCATTGCGGGTGGCGAGATTCGGATTCGAGGGGCTGGCCGGGAAGATGTTTTCACGGCCAATGACATCAATGAGGCCGGAATCCCGCAGCACCCGGTGCACATCCTTCATGACCCCGCTGATGATGAGCTCACGCCCATCCCGGCGCAGCAGACGCACGAGCTCTTCAATGGCCATGACGCAGGTGGCATCCAGATGGCGGGCGTTTTTGAGACGGAGGATGATGACCCGCAGGTTGGGATCGGCACAGGTGCGCTGGATCTGGGTGCGGAAGAGGTCCGCCGCACCAAAGAAGAGCTCGCCCTCCACATGCACGATGGAGACGGCGGGGTTTTGACGGACTCCAGGCTGGGAGGCCTCCGCCAGATTGCCCTCCTCATTGAACTCATATTCCACCAGCGAAGGCTGGCTGGCCTTGCGCAGGTAGAGCATGACCGACATGCCCACACCCGTGAAGATGGCCACATGCAGCGGCACCAGCAGCGTGGCGGCCAGGGTGAACAGGAAGACCAGGGCATCCGATCCCGTGGCGCTGAGGCATATCCGGATGTTGCGATGGTGGATCAGCGACACTGCCACGCAGATGATGAGGACAGCGAGCGAGGCACGCGGGATGTAGCCCACGAGGTGCCCCAGGGTCAGCGCCCCGGCGAGGCAGAAGAGGCCATTGAGGAAGGCGGCCACCGGCGTGCGGGCTCCGGCCTGGAAATTCGCCGCGCTGCGTGTGAGCGAACCGGAGGCTGGCATGCCGCTCAAGTAGGCACCGCAGAGATTTGCCATGCCGAGTGCGAACATGTCCTGATTGCCATCCAGCTTCTGGCCGCTGATGCTGGCAAAGGTCTTGGCCATGGAGGCGCTTTCGAGGGTGGCGAGAAAGGCGACCGCCACCGCCAGCCCGAAGAGGTGGCTGAAGTCCGAGAAGAAGCGCGGCGAGGCGAAGTCTGGAAAGGGGGGGAGGAGGTCCAGGATGCCGAAGCGTGCATTCGCATAGGTGTCGATCTCGACTCCGGCGGAACGAACTGCCGTGGCGATGGCGCTGGAAAGCACCAAACTCAGGGCCAGGGCGGGCCAGCGAGGCTTGAGGTTGCGAATCAGAATGTAGATGAGCGCCGTGCCCAGG
>CALDGV010000718.1 GCA_937941745.1 uncultured Prosthecobacter sp.
AAACAAGATGTCCGCAGGCCGATCATCGCGCACGATGAAGATGACATAGCTCTGCCAATATGGCTTGTCGGCAGCCTCGGGCAGCGTGGTGAGCCTGCCAAGATAAACGCCGCTCACCCAATCCTCGGGAATGGTGAGCGTCGTGCTCGGCTCCCATCGGCACTCGTGAAGGTCCTTTTCACCAGGTGTCGGCATTGGCTGAGCTTTGCCATCGAAAGGCCCGAGAACTTTCATCAAGCGCGCGCCCCTGCCGCCATAGTAACCGGTGCGGAAGATCTCAATCGTGAACTTCGCCGCCGGTGCGGTCGAGACCATGATGTCAATCGTTTCGCCCACCTTCACACTCTGCCGCGAGCAATACCCCTCGATCCACGGCGAGCGAAAGCCGTCGGACTTGTCGAGTCGCACACGCGTGAGCTGCCAGTCGATGGTGCCTTCTTTGGCATTCTCCTGTGTGATGACATTGCTCCGCCCAGATTGTGCCGCAGCATGAGCCTGCCCCGATGCTCCAGCTAGCAAGCTGCCGCCCAATGCGGTGGAGGCGGAGGACTTTAAGAAGGCGCGGCGGCTGAAATCGGGCTGGTTGGAATCGTCGGTGGTCATGAGGAGAGCTGTGGCGTTGGGGAGGGTCTTTTGAGGATGAGGAGCGATTCAAGCATGGCTTGAAATCAGCTCAGGAATCGGCCTGCCATTCGTCACGATGGGCACGGGACGGCCGTTGAAGTCGTTGATCGTGGTCTTGGCGGAGTCGATGCCGAGGTGATGGTAGATCGTGGCGAGAAAATCATGGGCGCTGCAAGGACGCTCGATGACGTCTTCACCGCGCTTGTCAGTGGCACCGATCACGCCGCCGGTCTGGATGCCGCCACCGGCCCAGAGATTGGAAAAAGCACGCGGCCAGTGGTCACGGCCCGGTTGCAAGGTGCCTGCGGGGCCGCTGGCATCGCCCGCGCCAGTGCTGCGGTCAAAGGTGATGCGCGGTGTGCGACCAAACTCGCCTGTGACGACCACCAGCACGCGTTTGTCGAGTCCGCGAGCATAGATGTCCTCGATCAGCGCGGCCACGGCCTGATCGTAGTAGCCCATGCGAAAGCGCAACGCCTCGAAGATGTGATGGTCCACCGCGTGATCGTCCCACACCTGAGTGCGTCCGCACAGCGGACCGTGCAGGCTGCTGGTGATGATGTCCACACCGGCCTCCACGAGCCGACGCGCAAGCAGGAGCTGCTGGCCCCAGCGATTGCGGCCATAGCGGTCGCGTGTCTTTTCATCCTCCTGACCGAGGTCAAAGGCATCGCGTGCCTCCGGTGCGGTGAGAAGTGAGACGGCCTGGGCTTCAAACTCGTCCAGCGCCTCCAATTCATGCTGGCGGTCAAACGCACGCTCCAGACGGTCGAGGCTCTTACGCAGCGCGATGCGGTCGCTGAGCCGTCGCGACTCCGCTTCATCGGCTAGGCCGATGTTAGGCACCTGAAACTGCGGACGGTTAGGATCCTCGGTGACAGAGAACGCAGCAAACGCATCGCCCAGATAAGCCGGACCGCAGTAGGAACTGTTGATGGGATTGACGCTCGTGTAGTTCGGCAGGGCATTCGTGCGCCGGCCCTCTTGGGAGCGAAGGTAATGCGCCACCGACATCCAATCGGGCAGACGCGGCTGCGACTTATCGCGCGTATCGGGATCACCGGAGAGGATCTGCATCGTGCCTGCCGGATGGCCGCCCGCCGTTTGATACATCGAGCGCAGGACGGTGAACTTGTCCGCGATCTTCGCCTGCAAAGGCATCAGCTCCGTGAAGCGCAGCCCCGGAACTTTTGTTGCAATGGTTTTGAAGGGGCCACGATACTCGCTGCTGGCATCCGGCTTGGGATCGTAGGTGTCGATATGCGACTGCCCGCCGGGCAGGAAGACAAAAATGACCGCCGTGCGCTCCGACCTCAGTTTGAACGCATTCTCCGCCCGCAACCGCATCAATCCTGACCAGCTCAACGACGCCATTCCGCTCAGCCCGATCTGCATGAAGCTCCGTCGCGAGGTTAGCGGACCCGCGCAACGAACGCGAGATGACGTGGGAAGCTCCGAACTCATGGCGAGTGCTACCTACGCTGCCACCAGGCCCGATTCTGCGCTGCTGACTGCACAAATCGTGACGCAGTGGAATTTCCTTAGCCCAGTCATCAACACGGGGCGTTCGCCTTCGTGGCGTTTCCTGTGACAAGCGCAGAGGGTGGTAAAGAGCCAGGAAAGCTTACTGGATGATCGGTGACCTTTCACCAATATCGTCTGCCAAGCCTCAAGCAGGGCATTGGAGCAGGTCGCCACCGGTCAAATAGGCGGCAAGGTTCTGAGAAC
>CALDGV010000719.1 GCA_937941745.1 uncultured Prosthecobacter sp.
GTCCTTGATGAGCTTGGCTCCGTTGCGGGCGACTTCGATGATTTCCTCCTTCGACCTGCCGAACACATATTTGCGCTGGGCTGGCGAGGTGGAGTTGTACATGTGGATGATGACCTGCTTGGCGCCGATGAGGCTCTGCACGGTCTTTTCGATCAGGTCTTCACGGGCCTGGACGAGCACCTGGATGGTGACGTCGTCGGGAATGCGCTTTTCCTCGATGAGGCGGCGGTTGAAGGAAAATTCGGTGTTGGAGGCGCTGGGGAAGCCGACCTCGATCTCCTTGAAGCCGCACTTCACGAGGGCGTCGAACATCTCGAGCTTCTGGGAGACGTTCATGGGGACGGCGAGAGCCTGATTGCCGTCGCGCAGGTCAACGGAGCACCAGATGGGGGCCTTTTCGAGGGTCTGGGAGGGCCACTGGCGGTTCGGCAGCTTCACCGGATCGAAGCGCTGGTATTTGGTGGCGGGGTTCTTCAACATGACAGAGGTTCTATGGACAGGATTCACGGGAGGGGCGCGGGATTTCAGGAGTCTTTTCCTGAGCGCCGGGAGGGATGCTGCAACGTGACAGCAAGGGCATGACGAGGAAACGCGGGCCGCCTACCCTCGTGTAAGTCGAAGGTTGAGGAGAAGCAGAGCCTGGGCGGGCGTGGTCATCGGGCCACCAATACTGGCCGGGTTGGCCCGGAGGTCAAGGCTGCGAATCGGGGCATATCGGGCGGCCTAAAAGCCTTTTCTGTATCGTTAAAGACGGGGCCTGAAGCCCGTAAATAAAGGCATGTCGTCCCCCCTTGATCGTCGTCGTTTCCTTTCCGGTGCCTATGGCATGGGCACCATCGCGCTGGCCACGTTGCTGAAGCAGGAGGGTCTGCTGGCCAATCCGGCGCTGGCGGGCGGGGCACAACACTATGATCTGACGCCCAAGCCGGCGCACGGCTTTGGCCAGGCGAAGGCGATGATTTCGATGTTCATGCAGGGCGGCCCAAGCCACATCGACCTCTTTGAACCGAAGCCGGAGCTGATGAAGCTGGATGGCAAGGACTTCCCCGGCGAGGTGAAGTATGACGATGCCGCCGGGGCCAGCCGCGAGGTGATGGGGCCGCAGTGGAAGTTCAAGCCGCGCGGCCAGAGCGGCATCGAGATGAGCGACCTGGTGCCCTACATGGGCAGCATCGCGGATGAGATGACCCTGATCCGCTCCATGCACACGGGGGTGAACAACCACGGCCAGTCCATCTATGCGCTGCTGAACGGCCAGGTGGTGGGCGGCCGGCCCACCCTGGGAAGCTGGATCACCTACGGCCTGGGCAGTGAAAACCAGGACCTGCCCGCCTACGTGGCGCTGACGGACCCGCGCGGCCTGCCGGTGCTGGGCGTGGACAACTTCTCCAACGGCTGGCTGCCCTCGATGTTCCAGGGCACGGTGGTGCGCTCCAAGGAGCCGCGCATCCTGAACCTGGACCCGCCCATGTCGCTCCGCGGAGAAGCGCAGGCGCGCTACCTGAACTTTGTGAACCGCCTGAACCGCGAGCATGCCGACGCCCGCCCTGGCGAGACGGACCTGGAGGCACGCATCCAGAGCTTTGAGCTGGCGGCGCGGATGCAGACTGCGGCCAAGGAGGCGCTGGACATCTCCAAGGAAAGCCCGGCGACGATCAAGCTTTATGGCATCGACAAGCCCGCGACGGAGGAATTCGGCAAGCGCTGCCTGATCGCCCGACGTCTGGTGGAGCGCGGCGTGCGCTTTGTCTCCATCTTCACCGGCAATCAGACCTGGGACCACCACAGCAGCATCCTGACCGGCCTGCCCGCCGCGTGCCTTCAGGTGGACCAGCCTGCGGCCGCCCTGGTGATGGATCTGAAGCAGCGGGGTCTGCTGGATTCGACCGTGGTGCACTGGGGCGGGGAAATGGGCCGCCTGCCGGTGATCCAGAACCGTGCCGGGTCCAAGGGCCGCGCCAGTGTGGGCCGCGACCACAACACCTATGGCTTCAGCATGTGGGTGGCAGGAGGCGGCTTCAAGGCGGGCCATGCACACGGAGCCACGGATGAGTTTGGCCACCACGCCGTGAAGGATGTGGTGAACCACTACGACTACCACGCCACCCTGCTGCACCTCTTTGGCCTGGATCCGAAGAAGCTGAGCTACAAGCGGAACGGCACGGACCAGGTGCTGGTGGAAAATCCGAAGGCACGGGTGGTCACGGAACTGCTGGCCTGAGACGGCCTGCCGCAAGGTTCCTTCTGAAGATTGCGACGTGGCGCAGGCTGCAAGCCGCGTTTAAAGCCCCTCCCCTCCCCCGTTTTTTGAATGTGGCTCTCTGACACATCCGTTCGCCGCCCGGTCCTGGCCCTGGTGATGAACCTCATCCTGGTCGCGTTTGGCATTGTCGCCTACACGCGGCTGCCGCTGCGCGAGTTTCCGGACATCGAACCGCCCATCGTCACGGTGGAGACCTACTACCGCGGCGCCTCAGCGAGCGTGGTGGAACGGCGCATCACCCAACGCCTGGAGGACCGCATCTCCCAGGTGGAGGCCATTGAGAACATCTCCTCCATCTCCGTGGATGGAAAATCCGAGATCACCGTGGAGTTCACCCTGG
>CALDGV010000720.1 GCA_937941745.1 uncultured Prosthecobacter sp.
GGCCTATGGCTTCCTGGGTGAAGAAAAGATCAAGAGGCTGGAAGAACGAGGCGACGTGGACTTTGCCTATTCCACCGACTTCGGCCGTTTTCGTGCCTCCGTGGTGCATCAGCGCCTCGGCATCGATATCACCTTCCGCATCATCAGCACCAATGTCCGCACCATTGAAGAGCTGAAGCTGCCCGACACCGTCCGCACGCTGATCCGCTACCACAACGGCCTCATTCTGGTCACTGGCCCTGTGGGCTGTGGCAAGTCCACCACCCTCGCCGCCCTGGTGGATGCCATCAACAAGGAGCGCCAGGATCACATCATCACTCTGGAAGAGCCGATCGAGTACGTGCTCGAACCTAAAGGCTGCCATGTGAACCAGCGTGAAGTCGGCACACACACCCAATCCTTCGCTGCGGCGCTCCGTGGCGCCCTCCGTGAAGACCCGGACGTGATCATGGTGGGTGAAATGCGCGATCTGGAGACCATCTCGCTGGCCATCACCGCCGCTGAAACGGGGCACTTGGTGCTAGGCACCCTCCATACTGGCAATGCCGCCCGCACCCTTGACCGTGTGCTGGACGTCTTCCCTGCTGATCAACGTGACCAGATCCGCATCATGGTGTCCGAATCTCTCCGAGGCATCATCTCCCAGCAACTCGTGCCAAGAACCGATGGCAACGGCCGCGAAATGGCGCTCGAACTGCTGGTGAACACGCCTGCTGTGGCGGCCTGTATCCGCGATGGCAAAACCTACATGCTCAACGGCGTCATGCAGACCGGCAAAAACGTCGGTATGATCACCATGGACGACTCACTGCGCACCCTCTACCAGAAAGGGGTGATCTCCCGCGAGGAATGCGAATCACGAGCCGAGGACAAGCAGCAGATGAAGCTCTTCTTCCAATAAAGCGAGCCGCCTAACAGCCCCTTCCCGAGCCACAAGCCCTCATCCCCTTCCCCCGTCCATGCCAGTCATTGACCAACTTTTCCAGACCCTGATCGACCTCGGCGGATCTGACCTGCACCTCAGCCAGGGCCAGCCGCCCAAAGTCCGCGTTCACGGCAGCATCAAGCCCATCGCCGAGGAGATCCTCACCACCGAGACCATGGAGCTCATGATGCGTGAGATCTGCGATCCCAAGAGCTGGGAGCGTTACATCGAAAAAGGCGACCTCGACTTCGCCTATGAGATGGACGCTGAACACCGCTTCCGCTGCAACTACCTGAAACAGCAGAACGGCTACGCCTGCGTCTTCCGTATCATTCCCACCAAGATCGCCAGCCTTGAGCAGCTTGGCATTCCCCAGGTCGTCAAAGAATTCGGCCACCTTCGCAGCGGTCTGGTGCTGGTGACAGGACCGACCGGCTCCGGCAAGTCCACCACGCTGGCCGCCCTGCTGGACTACATCAACACCAACTTCCACCGTCACATCATCACGGTCGAAGAGCCGATCGAATTCGTGCACCGGAACAAGCGCAGCATCATCACCCAGCGCGAAGTACCCATCCAGACCCCAAGTTTCGCTGACGGCCTTCGAGCCGCCCTGCGTCAGGATGCTGACATCGTTCTGGTGGGGGAAATGCGCGACCTGGAAACCATCTCGCTCGCCCTAACCGCTGCTGAGACAGGCCTCCTGGTTTTTGGCACTCTTCATACCAACAACGCCCGCAAGACGGTGGACCGTATCATCGACGTGTTTCCAGCCGAACAACAGAGCCAGGTTCGCACCATGCTTGCAGCCTCGCTGAAGGGGGTCGTCGCTCAGCTCCTCATGAAAAAGGCCGACGGCAAGGGCCGTGCCGCCGTGAATGAGATCATGATTGCCACGCCAGCCGTGTCCGCCATCATTCGTGAAGGTGCCACTCAGAAGCTCTACGATGTCATCATCGGCGGCAAGGCTCAGGGCATGCAGTTCATGGACGACAGCATCTGGCAGAAACTGCGTGACGGTTTCGTGAGCCCGATGGAAGCCTACATGAAAGCAATCGATAAAGGCCGTTTCAAAGCCTTCCTGCCACCTGAAGAGCAGGCCATTGCCAACGCCGGCGGTGGCGAGGACGCCAAAAAGAAATAAGCTGCCCTTTTACAGATCCAAATCCATCCCAAGCCGGAAAGTGCCCGCACTTTCCGGCTTTTTCATGCCTTCCAGGCTCCTTCACTAAACATCAAAAAGCCCAATCTGTTCGAGATTGGGCTTCATGAACATGACGGTCCGCCAAAGCGGCTAGTGGCCAAAAACTGATCGAGCACCTTTAGTTTTTCTTTCCTAGGAGCAAAACCTCATTCGTCACCACTGACTCGGCAGCGAAGATGGAAACGGCATAGAGAAGGGCCAAAAAGAAGCCAATGAGGCAAACTGCCGTGAATGGCCTAGGCGAAGGTATTTCAGCATCCTCAGAGCTCAAAAAGCCATGTGACTGAAGGCTTTGATGTGCGCAGGCGTTTCACATCCACCTCATGAAACGACTCGCAGCTTTCCTTCTCCTCAGCCTCGCGCCCGCATGCCTCGCCGACATCACGATTGGACGCTATGACATAACCTCGGTGCGCGATACCTCCACGCTCGAGACACACGTCATTGAAGACTGGAAGCCTCTAGCCAAAGACCCATCTCTGCGTGGCAAGGTCGTCGAGATCACGGTGTGCGAATGGTGGCCGGGGCAGAAGGTGCGTCTACCCGTCGCAATGGTCGCGCCCGTCGGCAAAGCATGCACGAATCTAGTGATCGAAAACATGGACCCTCCAGCCGAGGGTGCCAGCGCTCGCCGGAGCGAAGCTGCGATTGCTAAAGGAGCACGGCGTGGGCCTTGTGTTCATCGGCATGGTGCCGATCACCGACATGGAGCCCGTGGGAAAACTGCATTTGCTGATGGAAGAGCACTTCATGCAGACCAAAGACGGCCGCTACACGCCCGCATGGATCTGGGGACTGAGCGACATGCGTGCGCTCACGGCCGCCATTGCTGAGAAAAACGTGTTTCAGCCCTTCAAAGTGCTCACCACCGGAGGCTCGAAACGCGGAGTTGGCGCAGCCGCTTCGTGCATCGCGGATTCACGCATCACGGCCATGATGCCCGTCGTCGCACCGATCATCGACAGCCCCGGCGGTCCGTATGTCGAAGGCACGCTCGATCCCAAGATCACGCGCATGAACGAGGAATTCCTCGCGCAGATGACCTCCGACATCGGACGCCAGGCGATGCTCGTGCGTCAGAAGGCACGCTCCGATGAACGTCTCACGCTGGCCGGTGTGAAGGCTGCTGGCTGGTCCGATGCTGAAATCACCACCGCAAGCAGTCTCGCGTGGGAACCCTGCCGCACGACGAACTACCTCGACGCACTTCAAAAACGCGGCGTGGAGATTCTCTACTGCCAGGGCTCCGACGACAACGTCAGCCCCGGCCTCGTCGAGCTCGGCGAGAAGTTTCCGCAGCTACCGGTTTACATCATGCCCGGTGGTCAGCATGGCGGTGCCAAGGAAGCAGGCTTCACCAAACCCGTGGCCTCGCAGCCCGATGTGGACGAAAACCTTTATGCCTTCGCCACCCACCATTTCTTCGGCACACGACGCCTGATTGCTCCTCCAAAGCTCGAAACCAAGTGGGAAAAGGCGTCAGGCCGCGTCTCCATCCGCGTC
>CALDGV010000721.1 GCA_937941745.1 uncultured Prosthecobacter sp.
TGGGCGTCGGTGTCCGAAAGGAAAAGGTTGAAATGGTGCTGCTGACCGGCAACCAGACCGGTTCCCTCCTGGACTGGTATCGCCTGAAGACGATGTTTGACCTCGGCATTCTGAATGACTCGAACAAGCACCGCGCCGTCTTCCTCAAGACATTTGTCACCAGCCCGATGCAGGACACCATCGCGGCCAACTTTGGCGTGCAGTGCATCAACACCCTCACCGGCTTCAAATGGATCAGCGCCAAGCTGGCCAAGTATGAAGCCGCCCTGCCTGCGGACATCCTTGCCAAGTATCGTGACCTGTCGGCGGCCGAATCACGAGCCGCACGCCTTCAGCACAGCAAGTTCCTCGTCTTTGGTGGTGAGGAGAGCTACGGCTACATGGGCGATGATTTCAGCCGCGACAAAGACGGCAACGGAGCCGTCGTCATGTTTGCCGAACTGGCCGCCTATGCCGCCAGCCAGGGTCTGACCGTCGCCGGCCTGCTGGATGAGGTGTACTGCGATGTCGGCTACTTCCTCGAAGTGAACCAGAGCAAGGTGTTTGAAGGTGCGAGCGGTGCCGCGCAGATCGCCAAGCTGGCTGACAGCTACGGTGCCAGCCCGCCCACCGAGGTGGATGGCAGCGCCGTCACCAACGTGCGCGACTTCCGCAAACCCGGCATCGTCGATGAGGAGGGTGAGGCCGTCTCTACGGAGAAAATGCTCTTTGTGGACCTTGCCGATGGCCGCAGCTTTGCCGTGCGTCCTTCCGGCACCGAGCCGAAGATCAAATACTACATGTTTGCACGACAGGTTCCCGCACCCGGTCAAAAGCTCAGCAAGGAAGAACTAGCTGCCGCCAAGGCGAAGGTCAGTGCCTCCCTCAATTCGATGTGGGACTGGCTGGAAAAGGACATCGACGCACGTCTGGCTTAAGCCCGGACAACCAACACGATCAGAAGACGATTCGGCGAAGGGGCTTCATAGCGCCTTCCCGCGTCGTTCCCGAGGCTTCGTCGTGAAGACATTTTTGGATTCTGTGGCAATCACCGCCAGGGCGGGGTGCCGCATGGCCCGCTCCAAGGTGATCAGGTAGCAGGAAAAGCCACACCGCACCGGACGCCCGACTGGCACCAGCCCATAGCGTAACATCGCATCATCCAGCACCGCCGCCGCAATCGGGGCCAGCCCCATGCCATCAGCAGCGGCGGTCTTCATCAGGGCGGCATCGTCAAACTCAGCCACCACGCGGGGTCGGATGTGGTGGGAATCGAACCATCGGTCGATTTCATGCCGCCAGGCGGTGCGACTGGCGGGAAGCAGGACCGGAGCCTCCCTGAGGCAGGCAGGGAAACCTTTCTTCTGCGCCCTTGCCAGACGCTGCTCTGCACAGAACACCACCGGCGACTCACCAAGCAGGTGGTTGAAGGCCTTCACAGGCAGGGAGGAGGGCGCACTCTCGTCCGAGATCACGACATCGAGCCTGCCTGAAGCCAGCAGCCCAAGCAGTTCCTGGGCATGGCCTTCAACACACGAGAGCTGAAGGTTGGGGAAAGCCTTCACCGCAGGGCGGATGAGCTTCCAGGCCACGTGTTTGGGGAGGGACTCGGTGATGCCGATCGCCAGACGGAGTCCCCTGAGGCTGCCCAAGGCGCCCAAGGACTGCACGAGTTCCTTGCCGATGGAAAAGATCTCTGCGGCACACTCCATCACCACCCTTCCCGCTGGAGTCAGCTTCATGCCGCGTCCAGTGCGATCGAAGAGGCGTTCATCCAGCTGCTTTTCGAGCGAACGGATCTGCGAACTGATCGTCGGCTGCGACAGGCTCAGCCGCACCGAAGCAGCACGCAGGCTGCCCGCACGTGCGACTTCCCAAAACAGACGCAGATGGTGGTAGTTGAGGTCCGGAACGGTCATAAATGACGATTAGATAATCTCGAAGCCTGCCTTTGAAACATCGAAATAGCCAAAGTGTCAGCACGGCTCATTGTGTTCGCCCCCATAAAGCATACCCAACCTCGCATGACTTCACCCAAGGCTTCGCTTACCTCCACCCTGCCCAAGGACCTGTCAGCAGGTCTCGTCGTGTTCCTTGTCGCGCTGCCGCTCTGTCTGGGCATTGCGCTGGCTTCGAATGCGCCGCCATTTGCAGGGATTCTTTCGGGGATCGTGGGAGGCCTGCTGGTCGGCGTCTTGAGCGGTTCCCACACCTCTGTCAGCGGACCTGCGGCCGGCCTGACCGCCATCGTGGCGGCGCAAATCGGCAACTTGGGCACGTTTCAAACCTTCCTGCTGGCTGTGATGCTGGCCGGGGTGATCCAGATCGTGCTGGGTGTGTGCCGCGCCGGCTTCATTGCGGCCTTTTTCCCCTCCAGCGTGATCAAAGGTCTCCTGGCGGCGATTGGTGTGATTTTGATTCTGAAGCAGATTCCTCACGTGGTCGGCCACGACCCCGACCCTGAGGGAGACATGGCGTTTGAGCAGCCCGACCACGAAAACACGTTCACCGAAATTTGGGCCTCCTTCTCCGACATTCAGGGAGGAGCACTCATGGTGGGCTTGCTGTCGATCGGCCTGCTGGTGCTTTGGGACAAGGTTCCCAAGCTGAAAAAGAGCCTGATCCCAGCCCCCCTCGTTGTGGTGGTCCTTGGCGTCGTGATCAACCAGATCCTGAAAAGCCTCAAAAGCAGTCTCGAGATCAGCAGCAGCCACCTTGTGCAGGTGCCGGTGGCACAGAGCCTGGGAGATTTTGCAGGCTTCCTCCAGATGCCGGACTTTCAGTCACTCTCCAATCCAGCTGTTTACACCGCAGCCATCACCATCGCCATCGTGGCTAGCCTGGAAACGCTGCTGAACCTGGAGGCCGTGGACAAGATCGACCCGGAGCAGCGCAGTTCGCCGCCGAACCGTGAACTGCTGGCCCAGGGCGCTGGCAACCTGGTGGCGGGCCTCATTGGCGGCCTGCCCATGACGAGCGTCATCGTGCGCTCCTCCGTCAACATCAACTCGGGCGGGAAGACCAAGGTGAGTGCGATCTTCCACGGCGTGCTGCTTTTTGGCTGCGTGCTTCTGGTCCCAGGATGGCTCAATGAGATCCCCATCGCAGCGCTGGCGGCAATCCTGCTCATGACCGGCCTGAAGCTTGCCAGCCCGAAGCTGCTCAAGCAGATGTGGTCCGAGGGCCGGAGCCAGTTCCTGCCGTTCATCATCACCGTGGTGGCCATCGTCTTCACTGACCTGCTTGTTGGCATCCTGATCGGCCTGGGTGTGAGCATCTGCTTCATCCTGCACAGCAACATGCGCCGCCCGCTGCGCAAGGTGATGGAGCATCACATCACCGGCGATGTCCTGCGCATTGAGCTTTCCAATCAGGTGAGCTTCTTCAGCCGCGCGACCCTGGACAAAACGCTCCGCGAGGTGCCACGCGGAGGGCATGTGCTGATCGATGCCCGCAACACGGATTACATCGATGCCGACATCCTCGACCTCATTCAGGACTTCGAATCCAACACGGCCAAGGCCCACGGAGTGACACTCAGCCTCCGAGGCTTCAAGGACAGGTATCCCAAGCTGGAAGACCGCATCCAGTTCGTGGACTTCAGCAGCCGGGAAGTTCAGAACACCCTGACTCCGCAGCGCGTGCTGGAGATCTTCAAGGAGGGCAACGAACGTTTCCGTGAAGGCCGCCAGCTGACCCGCGATGTCGGACGCCTTGTGGACGCGACAGCCGCCGGACAGTTCCCCATGGCCGTGGTGCTCAGTTGCATCGACTCCCGCACTCCTGCGGAACTGGTTTTCGACCTCGGACTTGGAGACATCTTCAGCGTGCGCATCGCTGGCAACATCGCCCGCGACAAGGTGCTGGGCAGCATGGAGTACGCCTGTGCGGTGGCAGGCGCGAAGCTGATCCTGGTGCTTGGCCATACCAGTTGTGGTGCCGTGAATGCTGCTGTGGACCTCCTGGCCACCCACAAGACGGTATCTGAAGCCACCGGCTGCGGAAACCTGGAAACCCTGATCACGGAGATCCAGAAATCGGTCGATCCAAGCACCTTGAAGCAGCCCGATGCCTGGAAGGCGGGCGAGAAAGCAGCCTACGCAAATGAGGTTTCACGCCGGAACATCGTCCGCACCATGCGCAAAATCCGCGAGCGCAGCGAGACGCTGAACAAGCTCGTGCTGGAAGGCCGCATTGCTGTCTTGGGCGCCCTCTATGATGTCAGCACCGGTGAGGTCAGCTTCTTCCAGACCACCGATTCGAGCACGGCGAAGCTCGATGTCCCGATGGTGGCGACGGTCTGAGTCGCGAGCCCAGTTCCTCCAAGGGTGAAGTGACCACGGTCACTTCACCCTTTTCATTTGGAAGGTGCCTTTGTCCTTCGCGGACTGGTAGCAGGCGTTGAAGTCATCGCCCTTCACCGTGCCGCAGTAGGTGTAGCGTCCGCCGGCCCACTTTGGCATGTCATGAGTCCCCGTGAAGGTGCTCGATTCCCTGCCCTCCTTGACGCGATGGCTGGCCAGGAAAGAACCGCTCAGGATGTTCGCCCAGGTGGCATGGTAGCGGAAGGCATGATCCCCCTCGGCGTTCTGTGCTGGACCGACCACGGCACGCAGGCGTCCGTGGTGTCCGGTGGCATCACTGTGCCAGGTTCCCACCCAGGCACCTTCCACCCCTTTTTTCGGACCTGCCTTCACCGCCTGCCTCCAGTCACGGTGAAAGCTCATGGAGCAGGAAGAGAGGAGAGATGCCGCCAGCAGGAGGATGAATGAGCGTGTCATGACGCCCGCATTACGACCTGAAAGGGGTGATTTTTCAAGGGAAGCGCCGCAGCGATGAAAAGGATGTCCAAAACCGGCCACGACTGTTCTAATTGAAGGCCAACAACATGGACCGCCGTCACTTCCTCACCACCGCCCTCTGTTCCACCCTGAGCTCTGTCTTTGCCAAGGGCAACCGGCCGCCGCGCATCATCCTGCGCTCTTCCTGGCAGACGGTGAACATTGGCGACATCGCCCACACCCCCGGCGTGCTGGCGCTGCTGGAAAAGCACCTGCCGGAGGCCGAGGTTTGGCTCTGGCCCAGCAAGGTGGACAACGGCGTGAAGGAACTGCTCCAGAAACGATTTCCCAAAGTGGCCATCATCGAAGGTGCGGAGGCCCTGAAAGCCGCTTTCCAGAACTGTGATTTCCTCCTGCATGGTTCTGGCCCGTCGCTGGTCGCACAGAAGGACGTGGCCCGCTGGCGCAAGGAGACAGGAAAACCGTATGGCATCTACGGCATCACCTTCTCCGCCCAGGGCTCCACCTCGACAAAACCCTCATCGAAGGGGTACCTGGAGAGCACCATCGAGATCTTCAATCATGCCAAGTTCACGTTCTTCCGGGACTCTGTGTCCCTGGAACTCGCCAAGAAGCTGGGCTGCACCTGCACGATCATGGAATTCGGGCCGGATGGAGCCTTCGCCGTGGATTTGGCGGACGATGAAAAGGCGGACGCTTTCTTGAAGGCACATGGCCTGGAAGCAGGAAAGTTTCTCTGCTGCATCCCCAGGCTGCGCTACACCCCCTACTGGACTCTGCCTGAGAAAAAGGCCAAGATCGATCCCGTGAAGCACGCCCGGAACGAGGCCATGAAAGAACATGACTGCCGCCCGTTGCGCGAAGCCATCCAGGCCGTTCTGAAGGAAACAGACCTCAAAGTCCTGCTCTGTCCCGAGGACAAGACCCAGATGGCGGTGAACAAGGAGATGATCTACGACAAGCTTCCGGCAGAACTGCACCCGCGCATCGTCTGGAAGCCCGACTACTGGCTCACTGGCGAGGCCTTGAGCACCTACCGCCGCAGCGCAGGTCTATTCGGCCATGAGATGCACAGCCCGATCATGTGCATCGGCAATGGCATTCCTGCCATCGTCTGCCGCTGGGCCGAACAGACAAGCAAAGGCTACATGTGGCGGGACATCGGCTTGGGCGATTGGTTGTTCGACATGGACAAGGAGGATGAGGTGGCTCGCATCGTGCCGACGGTGCTCGCCATGGCGAAAGATCCAGCCACGGCTAGGTCCATGGCAGCCAAGGGACGTGAAAACGTGCTGAAACGCCAGCAGGAGACCATGGCGGTGGTGAAGCAGTTCAGCACATCGGCCTGACTGCTGCCGTTCAATCCAGTGCGGCAAGCACCTGCTCGAAATGCTCCTCAGGCTTCACCTTGGGGAGCACCGCCTTGATCTTGCCATCCGCTCCAATCACAAAGGTCGTGCGCTCGGTGCCCATGTATTTTTTGCCATACATGCTCTTTTCCACCCAAACCCCGTAGGCGTTCACGATGGCCTGGTCCTCATCACTGATGAGCGGAAAGGGCAGCGAATGCTTCTTGATGAACTTCTCGTGGCTTTTGAGGCTGTCGATGCTGACACCAAAAACCTTGGCCTTCTCAGCAATGCGGCTCCAGCCGTCGCGCAAGGCGCAGGCCTGCTTGGTGCAGCCGGGAGTGTCATCCTTCGGGTAGAAATAAAGCACGACATTGGTGCCCTTGAGCGCGGAAAGCTTCACCGTGGAAGCTTCGGCATAATCACCACCGACGACGGCGGCTTTGAAGTCAGGGGCTTTTTTTCCGGGCTGGGGCTGGGTGCTCATGAGATCAGAAGTGTGGACTGGCAGGAAACGGTTCCGCCCTTCTCCCGGATGTTAGAACTTTTGGACCAACTCAGGGCTTGGCGATCTTGCCAAGGCGCTGCTTGAGTTTCTTGAGTAAGTCCGGGTTCGCCTCCAGCTCTTCCATCAGCAAGGTCAGCACATCCAGGGTCTGACGGCTGATGTGGTGCTCCATGCCCTCCACATCCTCATGAACAGTCTCCGGATCCAGGCCAAACCCGGAAAGAAGACGTGTGAGAACCTCATGACGGCGGGCAATCTCCTGGCCGATTCGGCGTCCTGCCTCCGTCATGACCACGCCGCGATAGCGCTCATAGATCAGGTAGCCTTCTGCATGCAGCCGCTGGATCATGTTGGTCACGCTCGCCTGCGAAATGCCGAGGTTTTTGGCGATGTCCACCACCCGGGCATAACCCTTCCCTTCGATCAGATTGTGAATCTGCTCGAGGTAGTCTTCAACGGCCGGCGAATGCACATGCGCGGTCGTCTCCTGGCGTTTGGCGGCGGGCATGAGAGCACCATGGCCGCCGGGAATCAGGATTCAAGCAAAGAGGAACCACCCAGCCAGGCCATCAGCGTGCAAAAGAGGCCACCACCTGGGGCTCTCGCCCTTTCTTCAGGGAGAAGACTTCTGAACTGGCGGCATGGAGGTTCTCCTTGAAGCGCTGCGCCAGATCCGGGATGAACTCCTCCATGGCCTCGGCCTTGGCTGGAAAAATAAACAGGGAATGCCGGTCAGGCATTGCGACCCAGATTTCAGAGCCAAAGATCTCCTCGAAAATCACCGGCAGAGATGGGGCCAGGAACAGCGAAGCCATCACCGGCCGTTCGCCGCGATACACGGCATAGGCAGGCTTGCCGTCGGCTGCCTGGATGACCTTCGGCTGAATTTCAGCCAGCAGGCGTTCCGCCGTCTTGCGGGCTCTTTCCAGGAAGGTTTCGGGACTCAAGCCCAGCCTGGCAAAGTCCTCCTTGGCATAGACTTCGATTCCAGGCACGCCTTCGACCTCACGAGCTGGGGAAAGCACGGTTGCCTGAGCCCCCTCTGGCACGATGGAGCGCTCGGTGCGCATCTCGCGCGGCTCGGGCAGCATCAGGATCGTCTCCAGGCGCTGCTTCTCCTGGGCGGATGCAGCAGTGACAAGCAGCAGGCAGGCGAAAATGAGTTTCATGCAGATCCTTTCTGGAAGGTTGGGTCGAGGCCGGCAACGGCAGGACGAGAGCATAGGGCCGCTGCCTTCAGGCATCAAACTCCTTGCACCGTTTCACGCCCTCAGCCTTCGTGGCTGCCATGATTTCGTTTCTCCGTGGCAAGCTCGTCGAATCCATGCCGCATCAAGCTGTCGTCGATGTTGGAGGGGTGGGCTATCTGGTTCACATTCCCCTCACCACCTTTGACCATCTGCCACAGGCAGGCGGCGAGGCGACGCTGCTCACCCACCACCACGTCACCGAGCGGGAGCACACTCTTTTTGGCTTTCTGACTCACGACGAACGGGACCTGTTTCGCCTGCTGATGGACCGCGTGTCCGGCATCGGCCCGAAAATGGCGCTTTCCGTGCTCAGCGGAATGCCTGTTCCGGCATTCAAAGATGCCGTCATCCGCAACGACACTGCCGCCCTGGCCCGCATCAAGGGGGTCGGCAAGAAGACGGCAGAACGCATCGTGCTGGAATTGAAGGACAAAGTCGGCGTGGTGGATGCCTGGCAGGCGGCCAAGGTCGCCAAAGGCACGCATGATCCGAAGCAGGAGGCAATGAGTGATGCCGTGCTGGGCTTGATCGCGCTCGGCTACAAGCAAAGCGAGGCGCAGAAAGCGGTGAATGAAGTGGTGAAGCAGCCTGGATTTGAGATCGGCACCGGCCCGGACAAGATCATCCGCGAGGCGCTGCGGGAACTTCAGTAGCCTGCACAGCCCCTCAGAAACCAAACACCATCGGCCCAGGGATGATCTTCACGCCGCCACCACCGAGCGGGTTGCCTTTCGTCTCTTCGATGGACTCGACCACGTTGTCCTTCAGGTTCACAGCGAGGCTTCCCGTCTCGACTTTGATGTAGGTCACCGTCTGAAAAGCACGGCCGAAGGCATCAATGCTGGTGTTGTATTGCGGCACCCGCTCATAAATCACATACTCCAGCTTCTCCTCTTTGCCGCCGGCGCTCAGCTTGCTGGATTTGCGCGTCGGCTTCCCCATCGAAGCCGCCACCTCGTCGCCAGTCATGCCCAGGGCGATCTGATGGGCGGCAATGAGTTCCTCCACCTTGACCTGCCGCTCGTGCAGCTTTCTGACATTGGCGACCAGGTTCGGATCGGGATGCGCCACGGCGGCGGCAGGCAGCCAGCCGGAAGTATCCCCATGGCGGGCCTTGCCTCGCACGCGAAAGGCCGTGTCGGAAAGGCCCACCAGCTTGACGATGGTGCCAGGAGCCATGGAACCCACGGCCCGATCCATCTTGGAACTCACAAAGATCGGAGAATCCTGCACCACCTTCATGAAAACCGGCTTGGGCAGGATGTCCTCCACATGGATGGTTCCCGGTTCGACCGCCAGGCGTGAAGTGGGGCGCTTGGCTGTCTGGGCGCTTAATCCGAGTGATGAGGCAGCCAAGGCCAGAGTGACCAGGATGAAGACAGAGGTTTGCATGGCAGAGTCAGAGTAACAGACTCCGACGAGCCAGGGAAAGGCTTTGTTCGATCAGCGCAGAACCGCTGGGATCAGTCCACCCTCTTCGCCCGAGGTTCACGGGCCACGGTGTCCTTGCCTCCAGCACAGGTCACGAAAGGTCCATCGGCCATCGGAGCGGGCTTGGTGAAGCCGACTTCTGGCAGGTCGCTGGGCTTGCCGGCCAGGGGGAAGTCCTTCCGTAAGGGAAAGTAAGGATAACCTTCCCACATCAGAATGCGCTTCAGGTTCGGGTGGCCGGAGAAGCTGACCCCCATCATGTCCCAGGCTTCACGCTCATGCCAGTCTGCGGTCGGCCAGATATCAATCACGCTTGGCACGGCTTCACCATCCGGGATCTTGGCACGCAGGCGGAGATGATGGTGGTGGCCGGTGCCATACATTTCATACACAACCTCAAAACGAGGTTCCTCACCCATGTGATCCAGGGTGGAAAGGTCCACCAGATAATCGAACGCCAGCTCATCACGGCAGTACTTGAGCACCGTTTTGGCAGATGACAGGCTGACATGAACGGTCTGCTCACCGCGAAATTCCGTGGAGCCAAGCACGGCATCTCCGAATTTTTCCTTCAAGGCGGCGACCATCTGCGCGGAATTCATGAGCGGGGCAGTGAGGTGGGAGGTTGAGAATCAGGAAACCAGTTCTTCGATGAGCTCTTTTTTCTGGTCAGTCAGAGCATGCTCCGTCTCGATCTTTTTCTGGAGACGCATCAAGCCTTCCAGAAGCGCTTCCGGACGTGGTGGGCAGCCGGAAATGTAAACATCCACCGGAATGAGGTTATCGATCCCCTGAAGGACGGCATAGCTGCGATACATGCCACCGCTCGAGGCACAAGCACCCATGGCAATGCACCACTTGGGTTCGGGCATCTGGTCCCAGATGCGCTTCACGGCGAGGGCCATTTTGTAGGTTACGGTGCCGGCGACAATCATCACGTCCGCCTGACGGGGCGAGAAACGCATGACTTCCATGCCAAAACGGCTCAAATCGTAACGGCTGCATGCGGCAGCCATCATTTCAATGGCGCAGCAGGCGAGGCCCATGGGCATGGGCCAGAGGGAGTTTTTCCTCATCCAGTTAACCGCTGCGTCGAGCTTGGTGAAGACGACGTTGCCTTCGATCTTGGAATCGTAAGCGGCGAGTGTTTCGACAGGTTCAGCAGGGGCGACCATGGCTTGAGAAAGGGAGGTTTCAGGAGGGATACGCCCCCAAAAACTGGCGGGCAACCCGTTTGTGAAAGTTTTCACAAGCTCGCGCAAAAGCTCCGGGAAGGGCCAGGAAGCCGAAAGCAGGCCGCCAGCGTCAGAAAGCTATATGGGACGGCTGGTGGTCGTTATTAGAGTCCAGAATGGCCTCCATCATCACGCTTTTCATCATCGCCGTCGTATCCTTGATTGCGGTTCGGGTAGGGGCCACAGCTCTCATGATGACTGGCCTGAGCTGGGATACGGCCAGTTTTCAGTCCTACTCAGCCTTTTTTGGAGTGGGCTTCACCACCAAGGAAGCGGAAATGGTGGTGAACCACCCTGTGCGCCGCCGCATCATTCGCGACCTGATCCTGGCCGGCAATGTGGGGCTGACTTCCGCCTTGGCCGCCCTGGTGGTCTCCATGATGCAGACGGAAAAGAGCAGCCAGATGCTGCTCATGGTGCTGGGCATCTCCGTGGCGGTGGCGCTGCTGCTGTCACTGTCGAGGGTGAGCTGGCTGCAACGGCTTCTGGATCGGGTGATCCATCGTGCGCTGGAGCATGCGGGGATGGTTCGCGCCCTGGATTACGAGCTCCTGCTGCGCATCCAGCATGGCTATGTGGTCTCGGAGGTGGAGGTGATGGCGGAAAGCTACCTGGCAGGAAAAACGCTGGCAGAATCGCGACCCTGGGATCACGGCGTGATCGTGCTGGCCATTCGCCGGAACGATGAATTCACCGAAGGACTTCCCGGGCCGAGAGACGTCATTCAAGTTGGAGATGTGCTGACTGCTTATGGCAGGGAGCCCTCACTGCGGGCCCTGGTGGAGCCGTGCGGCGAGCAGAGCGATTGATGATTGTAGCGGATTCCTGGCTTCTTGCATGCCTGGAACCCCAGGCATTGCAGCGTTGCAGCGTCAACGGCATGATGCAGAGGCATGATGATGGAAACCACAGCTGACTCCCCCTCCCCGAGCGCCGTCACACCCACGCATCTGTTGGTGGCTGTGGACTTCACCCGGGAACTCGGAACCGTGCTGCGCACGGCGGTAGCACTGGCGAATCGTATCCAGGCGCGGATCACGCTGCTGCACGTGATGGAGCCGATCTCCGACGATCCAAACATCACGCTCCACTGGGGTGATTTTCCCAAAGAACGCCGCGAGCAGGCCAGGCAGCGTCTGGAGGCCCAGGCGCTGGAGACGGGTGCAACGGCGGAGATCCTTCTCGCAGAGGGGCGTGCTTTTGAGGAGATCGTGCGTCACGCCCAGGAGCTTCATTGTGACCTGGTCGTGATGGGGCGCACGGGCGAGGAGCGCGGCTTCATCCATGAAGCACTGGGCAGCACGGTGGAAAAAGTGGCTCGTCATGCGCGCTGCCCGGTTTTCATCGTGGGGCAGGAACAGGCACCCGCACCACAGGAACCTCGCTGCATCCTGATCAGCACAGATTTCTCCAGCGATTCCTGCGTGGCATTTCCCTGGGCTGAGCTCATCGCAAGGCACTACGGTGCAAAACTGCTGCTGGCGAACGTGCAGGAACCGCTGGGGCTGCCTGGCACGCTGGAATACCGGCGGTTCGGCCAGCAGATCGACGAGTTGCGGGAGGAGGCCGACGAACGGCTCGAAGCCTTCCGACAGCAGCATCTGGCGGTGGATCTGACGGTGGCAACGTGTGTTGTGGAGGGAACACCCGACCGTGCGTTGTGCCGTCTCGCACGTCGTGAGCAGGTGGATCTGATCGTGATCTCCACACACGGCGCGCAGGGCTGGCGGAGGGCATGGCTGGGCGGCACGGCGGAGGGCGTGCTGCGAGAAGTGCCATGCTCCGTGCTTGTCGTACCGCCCATGCACATGGACGAAAAGCCGGAGGAAGACTTCGATTTCGCCACCCCTGCACCGCGGCAGGCGGCACTGGAGCAACATTCTGGCATTGATCTGAGCGCATCAGTCTCCAGCCTTATGCGCACCGACTTCCCCACCGTGGCCCACCGCTCCACCATTGGGGAAGCGCTGGCGCACATCCGGCAGGCTGGTGCCGGAGAGCGTCTCATTTACTTCTATGTCACCGGGCAGGAAGGCCGCCTCATGGGTGTGATCCCGACTCGCCGGCTGCTCACGGCTCCCCTGGAGGAAAAGGTGGAGGCACACATGATTCAAAACGTCACGGTGCTGAGGCCGGAGCAGTCCCTGCTGGAGGCATCCGAGGTGTTTGCGAAGCAGAAGTTTCTCGCCCTGCCGGTCATCGACACCCATGGATGCCTCATTGGCGTGGTGGATGTGGGCTTGCTCTCCGACAAGATTTTCGACCTCGCTGAGCGCGAGCAGCTGGAAGACCTGTTTGAAACCATCGGTTTCAATGTGGCCCAGGTGAAAGAGGCTTCTCCGGTGCGCGCTTTTCGCTTCCGCTTCCCCTGGCTGCTGGCCACCATCACCAGCGGCACGCTGTGCGCAGTGCTGACGAGCAGCTTTGAACTGACCTTGGAGAAAAGCATCGTGCTCGCCTTCTTCATGACGCTGATCCTCGGCCTGGGTGAAAGCGTCAGCATTCAATCCATGACCGTGGCCATTCAGGCTCTGCGCAGCATCAAGCCGACGCTGCACTGGTATCTCCAAGCTTTGCGGCGCGAGGTCTGCACCGCTCTTTTGCTGGGTTTGGGCTGCGGATTGATCGTGGCTCTGATCGTCTGGCTCTGGCGAGGGGAAGGCGGGGTGGCCGTAAGCATCGGCACAAGCATCGCGTTGGCATTGCTCACTGCCTGCGTTACCGGCCTGAGCATCCCCGCGTTGCTCCATGCCCTGCGGCTCGATCCAAAAATTGCTGCAGGACCGATCACGCTCGCCTTGACGGACATCTTTACGCTGCTGTTCTACTTCGGCATGGCTTGGTGGTTGCTGTAATGGACCCAACCCACACCTGGCTTCACAGGGTCAGGCAAGGATCTCCTTGATCGGCTGCTGCTTCTCCACGCCGGTCAGCCGGGCATCGAGGCCTTGGAACTTGTAGCTGAGGCGCTCGTGATCGATGCCGCACTGGTGAAGGATGGTGGCGTTGATGTCGTTGAGGTGCGCGGGGTCGGTGGCGATGTTGTAGCTGAAGTCATCGCTCTCGCCGTAACTGGTGCCGCCTTTGATGCCGCCGCCGGCCATCCACATGCAGAAGTTCCGCGGATGGTGGTCGCGACCGTAATTCGTCTGCGACAGACCGCCCTGCGAATAGACCGTGCGGCCAAATTCACCGCCCCAGATCACGAGC